>JAUVBX010000064.1 GCA_030590985.1 Lutibacter sp.
GGAAAAGTACGTTGATTAGATACAAAATTACCCAATGAATAAACCACTAAACTATTTTCTGACTTATTCCATTCCATAGGTTGTACTACATGTGGATGAGAACCTATAACAATTGAAACACCACTATCTTTAAAAAACTGAAACCAATTTTTCTGTTCTTGATTAGGTAGATTTTTATATTGAGTTCCCCAATGCACAAAAGCAATTATTTGATCAGGATGATGCTCTTTTGCTTGTATAATATCTTTTAAAATAGTTTTCTTATCCAACAAATTTACAATATTTGGATATGTTACTGGTATACCATTCGTGCCATAAGTATAATTTAGAAGAGCAATTTTAATATCATTTTTTTCTAAAATTAATGGATTCAAACGATCTTTTATTTTTTGATTTAAAAATGTTCCTGTATGTGATATTTGTAAACTATCTAAAATTGCTATTGTTTTTTCAACTCCTTTTTTTCGTTTATCACATGAATGATTGTTTGATGTCACCAAAACATCAATTCCTGCTTTTTTTGTAGCAACAGCCAAAGCTGGTGGAGAACTAAAGGTTGGGTAGCCTGAATAAGGTTTTATTCCTAATGTGACTTCAAGGTTTCCTAGTGTAAAATCAGCATTTGATAATATTGATTTTACATATTGGTAATTAGAATCATAATTATAAGTTTTAGTTAATGGATTATAAGCTGTCTTTATTTGTGGCCCATGTCCCATAATATCACCTAAAAACAGAAGTTTTATGCTTTTATCTACTTTTTGTTGTGCATAAGATCCTTGAAAGTATATAAATGACAAGAAAATGAATAACCAATATTTTATCATAAAACGAAAGTACTATAAATTCTATTAAAGAAAATAAATCAAAATCAACAAACCAGTATCTAAAACATCTTATTAAGAATAATTCTAAATAAACATCTATAAATGACAATTATCATAAAAAACTAGTTATCTTTGCGCTTCTAAAAACAGCATTTTATGCCGACTAAATATACAGAGAACGAACTAGGGCGTGATCTTGAAAATAAGGAATACGAATATGGTTTTTATACAGATATAGAGTCTGAAAAATTTCCTGTCGGGTTAAATGAAGGAGTTGTTCGAGCGATATCTAAAAAGAAAAACGAACCCGAATGGATGACCGAATGGCGTTTAGAAGCCTTTCGAATTTGGGAAAAGATGGAAGAGCCAGATTGGGCAAATGTCGATTATGAAAAACCTGATTTTCAAGCTATAAGCTACTACTCTGCCTTTAAGAAAAAACCAGAGCTAGAATCTTTAGATGAAGTAGATCCTGAATTACTAAAGACTTTCGAAAAACTCGGTATATCATTAGATGAACAAAAACGGCTCTCAGGAGTAGCTATGGATATTGTGATTGATTCCGTTTCAGTTGCCACTACTTTTAAAGACACATTAAATGAGAAAGGCATAATCTTTTGTCCTATTTCAGAAGCAATTGAAAAACATCCTGAATTAGTAAAGAAATATATTGGTTCCATAGTGCCTCGAACTGATAATTTTTATGCTGCTTTAAATTCGGCTGTATTTTCTGATGGTTCGTTTTGTTATATTCCAAAAGGTGTAAAATGCCCGATGGAATTATCTACTTATTTTAGAATTAATGAAGCAGGAACAGGTCAATTTGAACGTACTCTACTCATTGCCGATGAAGGTAGTTATGTAAGTTATTTAGAAGGATGTACTGCACCACAACGTGATGAAAATCAATTGCATGCAGCAGTTGTCGAACTTATTGTTTTAGACGATGCCGAAATAAAATATTCTACCGTACAAAACTGGTATCCAGGTAATTCAGAAGGTAAAGGTGGCGTATATAATTTTGTAACCAAACGCGCCATTGCACATACCAATTCTAAAATTTCTTGGACACAAGTTGAAACGGGTAGTGCAGTAACTTGGAAATACCCAAGCTGTATTTTAAAAGGAGACAATTCAATTGGTGAATTTTATAGTATTGCCGTGACAAACAACCACCAACAAGCTGACACAGGTACTAAGATGATTCACCTAGGTAACAATACGAAAAGTACCATTATTTCAAAAGGTGTTTCTGCTGGAAAATCACAAAACTCGTATCGAGGTTTAGTTCGAGTAGGTAAAAATGCTAAAAATGCACGTAATTTTTCACAATGTGATTCCCTTTTAATGGGTAATGAATGTGGTGCACATACATTTCCCTATATCGAAACAAAAAATTCGACAGCACAAATTGAACACGAAGCCACAACCAGTAAAATCGGTGAAGACCAACTATTTTATTGTAATCAACGCGGTATAGATACCGAAAAAGCAATCGCACTAATCGTAAACGGGTTTAGCAAAGAAGTTTTAAACAAGTTACCAATGGAATTTGCAGTTGAAGCACAAAAATTATTAGAAATATCTCTGGAAGGTAGCGTTGGCTAAAAAAGATAGTAAAGACGTTGCACTGCAACGTCTCAACAATGTAAACAAGTAAACATGCTAAAAATAAAAAACCTACACGCTAAAATAGGCGATAAAGAAATTTTAAAAGGAATAAACCTAACTATTAAAGCAGGAGAAGTTCATGCTATAATGGGACCAAATGGTTCAGGTAAAACAACCTTATCATCTGTTATTGCAGGTCGTGAAGACTATAAAGTGACCGAAGGTAGTATTAGTCTATATGGTGATGATCTATTAGATTTAGCACCTGAAGATCGTGCACACAAAGGTGTTTTTATGTCCTTTCAATATCCTGTAGCTATTCCTGGAGTTACCGTAACCAACTTTATCAAAACAGCTATCAATGCCAAGCGTAAAGTTGAAGGAAAAGACGATATGCCTGCTGCCGAATTATTAAAGATGATTCGTGAAAAGGCAAAACTAATAGGTATAGATCGCTCTTTTTTATCACGGTCTCTCAATGATGGTTTTTCTGGCGGTGAGAAAAAACGGAATGAAATTTTTCAAATGGCAATGCTCGAGCCCAAAATGGCAATATTAGATGAAACCGATTCAGGTTTAGATATTGATGCTTTAAAAACAGTAGCCAACGGAGTCAATAAATTAAGAAGTAAAGACAATGCTGTTATTGTCATAACCCATTACCAACGACTGTTAGATTATATCGTTCCAGATTTTGTACATGTATTATCAGATGGTAAAATTGTAAAAACAGGTGGAAAAGAATTGGCTTTAGAATTGGAAGCTAAAGGATATGAATGGGTTAAATAATTTGCTTCGCAAATTATTTAGTTCAAAGTTCCGAGTTTAAAGTTTAAAGTTCTTGCAAAATCAACTTTCGACTTTTAACCTTATAAACTTTTAACTTATTATGAAAGATAAACTAATAGCATCCTTTATGGCCTTTGAAAATAAAGGCTCTGTCCAAACAGATACCGAATTTCATAAAATTCGTGCTACTGCCATGCAACAATTTGAAAAAATTGGTTTTCCTACAAAAGAGATAGAAGACTGGAAATATACTTCCTTAAAAAAATTATGGAATAACGACTATAGTTTATTCCCACAATTACCCAAACATGAGATTCAACTTTCTGAAGTCGACACCTATTTTCTAAAAGGAATAGACAGCTACAAAATAGTTTTTGTCGACGGGGTTTACAGTCCATTTTTATCTGAAACAACTCACGATGGAATGGAAATTTGCCTATTATCAGCTGCTATCAATAAACTTAAATATAAGATTATTATGGAGCACTTTTTTAATAAAGCAGCCTCAAAATCTGATGGATTAACCGTCTTAAATACTGCATTTACCAGTGAAGGTGCGTTTATTCATATTCCCAAAAACACGGTGTTACAGAAACCCATACAAATTATTTATTTCACTACAGAATGTGAGAAAGATGTATTGTTACAACCTCGTAATCTGATTATTGTCGATGAAAATTCGCAAGTACAAATTGTAGAACGTCACCAAAGCTTATCTAATAAAAATGTGCTAAACAATACAGTTACTGAGATATTTGCGAATAAGCGAGCACATATTGATTATTATAAAATTCAGAATGATACTAAAAATGCATCTTTAATAGATAGTACTTTTATTGAACAAAAAGACCAAAGTGTGGTTTCTGTAAACACTTTTTCTTTTGGAGGAGACATCACTCGTAATACCTTAAGTTTTTACCAAAAAGGAGAACATGTCAGTTCTATTTTAAATGGAATTACCATGTTAGATGGTACGCAACATGTCGATAATCAAACGAATGTTTTTCATCAACAACCCAATTGTGAGAGTCATGAATTATACAAAGGTATTTACGATGAACAATCAACAGGTGTTTTTAATGGAAAAGTCTTTGTAGAGCAAATAGCTCAAAAAACAGATGCTTTTCAACAAAATGACAATATCCTTTTAACAGATAAGGCAAGTATAAACGCAAAACCGCAATTAGAAATTTTTGCTGATGATGTAGCTTGCTCACATGGCTGTACCATTGGACAATTAGATGAAAATGCATTATTCTATATGCGACAACGTGGTATTCCTGAAAAAGAAGCTAAGGCATTGTTACTTTATGCTTTTACCAATGAAGTGGTAGATAAAATTAGAATTCCTGTTTTAAAAACTCTAATTACCAAGATAATATCTCATAAATTAGGAGTAGAATTGGGAATAGATTTATAATATTTTGTAGAGATGTTGCATGAAACGTCTCTATAAAAAATTATTCAACAGCTGCAATAATCTCTTTTAACATCTTGTTAAAGTCAAAATCAGGTTCTTCCGTTAATCCCATACGTACAACAACCATTTCTTTAGATGGAATAATATACACTTTTTGTCCTTGGTAGCCCTGCATAGAATACATATCACGTGGTGCATCTGGTAAAATACCGCCAGCATTCAACCAAAAGTGAGCTCCATATTGTCCATTAGAATCTTTACAAGGAGTCCTAACGTAGTCAACCCAACTTTTGGTAAGAATTTGTTCTCCATTCCAATTACCATGGTGTAAATAAAGTAAACCTAGTTTTCCCCAATCTCTAGTAGTCGCCCATCCGTAAGATGAACCTACATAACTACCCGACAAATCAGTTTCTATCATCATAGATGACATTCCGAGCTTATTATACAATTGCTTTACTGGAAAATCTAAGTAATTCTCATGAGTTTTGAACTGTTTTCTAATATAACTAGATAGCAAATTAGTTGTTCCTGACGAATAATTCCAATGCTCATTAATATCAAATTCCAAAGGTTTGTTTAATTGCATTTGAGACATATCTTTATCTAAAAAAAGCATTTTTGTAACATCACTCATTTCATCATAATTCTCATCCCATTCTAATCCACTGCTCATCTGTAATAACCCATTTAGTGTGATATGAGCCCTTTCATCACTTTCCCATTCAGGGAACAGGTGTGAATCATTAACATTTATTTTACCTTGCTTTTCTAGTACACCTAATAAAGTTGCAGTCACACTTTTGGTCATAGACCAACCCAAGATTACTGATTTTTTGTTAAAACTTGAGATATACTTTTCAGCAATAATTTTGTCTTTGTAAATTACAAGTAAAGAACGAGTCTTTAAGCTATCAATTCCTTCTTTATCAAAAGCCCTATTGACTGCGTTTTGTAAGTTAGAATAATCAATATTCGGTAAAATAGTATCTTTTTGTTCTTTGTTACCATAAGGGTATGCTGCTTCATTAGGATAATTATGTGGCACAGGATAATAGGCAATCTCAGATGTATCAACTCCTTTTTGTAATAATTGACATCCCAAACCTTTGTGATAAACTGCAGTGCGTTTCATTAAACCATAAACAGATCCTGTTACATTTTTATTTATTGTATCTACTTCGTATGTAGCAATATCTATAGGTGAGAAATTGTTATCGGTAGTTTTAGTTAATTCTTGTGTTCTATTAGCTTCAAATAAACAGGAACACATGTTTTTTGTTCCGTATCCAGAAATAATATTTAATCGAGGAAATTCTAAATAAACATAAATACTTAAAAAAAATATGGATACTAATAAGAGTGATTTAACTATTTTCATTTGACTAAATTTGAATTTGGACAAAAATAAGAAAAATAATTATAATTTTAACATTTTATATATATCTAATAATCAATAAGATAAAATATATTTTGTGTTTTTTACTCAAATATATTTTGTCAGTAATAATTTTCGCTCTACTTTTGTCAACCAAACGGTTAAACAATACAGTTAAAACAAACAGTTAAATTAATTAGATGTCAAATCAAGATACGGAACAAAAAATTTTAAATGCGGCTACCGACGTATTTCAATCCAAAGGAATGGATGGGGCACGTATGCAGGAAATTGCTGATAAAGCAAATATCAACAAAGCCATGCTTCATTACTATTATCGAAGTAAACAAAAGTTGTTTGAAGCGGTTTTTAAAACAGCTATTTCAATTATGGCTCCCAAATTGACAGAGATTATAGAAAAGGAAGAACCTTTATTTGATAAAATTAAACATTTTACAAATAGCTATATTAACCTTATCAGTAAACATTCATATATCCCAACGTTTATTATACATGAGTTAAATAGAAATCCGGAGATTCTTCAGGATACTTTTGTAAAACAGTTTGGGAATAGTTTTAATAAAATGAAGACTCAAGTAAATGAAATGGTCGAAAATGGAGAAATACGTCCTATAGAGCCAGAGCATTTAATAATAAATGTAGTTGCAATGAGTATCTTCCCTTTTGTTGCCAAACCAATCCTTAAAGCTGTTTTACAAAAAGATGAGGCTGACTATCAATTGCTTTTAGAGGAACGTAAAACTCATGTTGCTGATTTTGTTATTAATTCTATAAAAATAAATTAATATGAACTTAAAAGACAAACATAGTTTGGATATTCCCTTTTCTGAAATTTCTCTTTTTGAGGGAAATAATGGTAAAACATCTGCTTTTCAAATTTTAGAAGGAATTCAATTAAATAATCAAATACTTAAGACACCTGCTCTATTAATATGTGTTGAAGGAAAGGTAGTTTTTCAAGATGAAAAAGGAACGAATGAAACACTTATTCCTGGGGATTTTATAAATATTAAACCTAAGCTAAAACATAGACTAAGGGGTTTGTTAAACAGTCAACTAATAGTATTACAATAAAAAATCACAATCAATGAAATTAATACACAACAGCAAACGATTTCTAATACTTTTAATTTTAGTAATAGGAATGCAATCAACCATTTTGCTACAAGCACAGGAAGTTTTGTCTTTAACTGAGTGTTATACGACAGCCGAGACCAATTATCCTCTACAAGCTAAAAAGGAATTACTAAATACTCAGTTTGAGATCGAACAAGCCATTTTAGCTACTCAAAAACTGCCGAAATTTGATTTAGGGGCACAAGCTACCTATCAATCTGATGTCGTGAGTTTGCCTTTTAGTTTACCAAATATGGAGATCGAATCTCCTAACCAAGAACAATGGAAAGCTACTTTTACAGCAAGTCAACTTATCTATAATGGTGGGCTCATTGACCTTCAAAAGAATATTAATAAAGCAAAATCTGATGCAAGTCAACAAGAAATCACTGTACAGTTTCATCAATTAAAAAGTCAGATTAATCAGTTGTATTTTTCGGTCTTATCAGTAGAACAAACCAAAGAAGTTATATTAAAAAATATCGAACAATTACAAGATAAAATTTCTGAAATTGAAAGTCGAATAAAGAACGGTGTCGCTCCTGAAAATGCTACAGCACCTTTACAAGTTAAAGTATTGGAATTACAACAGAAAATAACAGAAATTGATGCAACACGCCAACAATTAGTAGATAAATTAGGTTCGGTAATTGGTGAAAATATTTCAAATAATACAAAACTAAAATTGCCCGAAGTATTTATTAATCAAAATCAAAATACACGTCCCGAAATAGCCTTATTCGATTTACAAAAAGAAGTCATCACACAAAACAACAATCTATTAAGTAAAAAGAATTATCCTAAAATTTCTGCTTTTGGAACAGGTGGTGTTGGAAACCCAGGATTAAATATGTTGGATAATTCTACACAAGAATTTTATATCGTTGGTGCCAAATTTCAATGGAATGTTTTTGACTGGAATGCCAATAAAAAACAACGTCAAGCTCTGGCCATTAACAAAGATATCATCGATAACCAAAGAGAGGTATTTGAATGGCAACAAAATATTTCGGCCAATACCTATGTATCTGAAATTGAAAAATACCAAACACTATTAAAATCAGATAGTGAGTTAATTGTATTACATGAAAAAATAGTTGCCACAGCCAGTAAACAACTTAAACACGACATCATAACAACAGCAGACTATACAGCGGAAGTAAATAAACTATTAACAGCGGAAATCAATCAAAAAGAACACGAAATTCAAATTGCCTTAGCAAAAGCAAATTATCAAATTACCATGTTCAATTAAACTTACAAAACTTTAGAAACTTTTAACTTTAAGAACTTTATAAACTCATATAATGAAAAAACTAGCAATCTTACTAATCACCATTTTTACCTTGTCATCCTGTAATGATAACATTCAAAAAGCCGATGCTTATGGAAACTTTGAAGCAACAGAAATAACTATTTCATCTGAGAGCAATGGGAAAATAATTCAATTGCATCTTACCGAAGGTGAAACTATCTCTAAGGGAAAAATCATAGCACAAATTGACACTATCGCTTTACAACTTAAAAAGGAACAATTAGAAGTAGCAAAAAGCGTGATTTACACCAAATCTAAAGGAGTGTTATCTCAAATAAGTGTCTTAAAAGCACAAAAAACTACAGCGAACATAAACAAAACAAGAGTTGAAAATCTTATTGCTGACAAAGTAGGAACACAAAAACAATTAGACGAAGTTAATGGTCAGATTTCTGTAATTGACCGTCAAATTAGAAGTATCGAAGTACAAAATGCAGGTGTTGTTAACGAAGCCAAAAAGTTAGATGCTCAAATTAAAGAAATAGAATATCAAATAACTAAAAGTAAAGTTATTAATCCTGTTGATGGTACTGTTTTGGTAAAATATGTTGAGCCTAACGAAATTACTGGATTTGGTCGTCCATTATACAAAATTGCCAATATGAAGCAAATGCTTTTTAAAGGATATGTAAGTGAGCCACAAATGGCAAATCTAATAATTGGGCAAGAAGTTAGCTTAAAAATTGATGCCCCAGATGGAATGAAAGATTA
>JAUVBX010000008.1 GCA_030590985.1 Lutibacter sp.
GGCGGTTATGAAGTAGGATCTGATGATATCTTTGAAGAAGAAATCCGTAAACAAGTACAATTGGCAATTGATGAAGCAGACATAATCATTTTTGTCGTTGACGTCGAAACAGGAATTACACCAACTGATATTATTGTAGCTGAATTGCTTAGAAAAGTTAAAAAACCAATTTTTATTGCAGTCAATAAAGTAGATAATTCGATGAGACAAGCAGATGCGATGGAATTTTATTCTTTAGGATTGGGTGAATATTACGCAATCTCATCAATAAATGGTAGTGGTACAGGCGAATTATTAGATGCTGTTGTCGAAAAGATACCTGAGCACTCTGAAGAACAAACAGATGATTTACCTCGTTTTGCGGTGGTAGGTCGTCCCAATGCCGGAAAATCATCTTTTATCAATGCACTTGTAGGAGAAGAGCGAAACATTGTTACTGATATAGCTGGAACAACTCGAGATTCGATAGATACCAAATACAATCGATTTGGTTTTGAATTCAATTTAGTGGATACTGCTGGAATTCGTAAAAAATCTAAAGTTAAAGAAGATCTAGAGTTTTATTCGGTAATGCGTGCCGTACGAGCCATTGAGCATTCTGATGTAATTTTGTTATTAGTCGATGCCACACGTGGTTTTGAAGGTCAAGATAAAAATATATTTTGGTTAGCAGAAAAAAACAAAAAGGGTATTGTAATTCTTGTCAATAAATGGGATTTAATAGACAAAGAAACAAATACTTTAAGAGATTTTGAAGCCAATATTCGTAAAGAAACGGCTCCTTTTACCGATGTCCCCATTCTGTTTATTTCAGCTTTAACCAAACAACGCGTTTTTAAAGCTATAGAAACTGCTGTAAGCGTTTTTGAAAATCGTAAGAATCGTGTTCCGACTAACAAATTGAATGATGCTTTATTACCGATTATTAAACACAATTCTCCTCCTGCTTTAAAAGGGAAATTTGTAAAAATAAAGTTTTGTACACAATTGCCTACGCCAACTCCTCAATTTGCCTTTTTTGCGAATTTACCTCAGTATGTTAAAGACCCTTATAAACGTTTTATAGAAAATCAATTACGTAAGGAGTTTAACTTCCATGGTGTACCGATTGTGATTTATTTTAGGAAGAAATAATAATATTCAAATATTTACAAGAATTTTATTATACCTTTATGCCGCTTTAATAGCATATTTTTAAAGCGTACTAAGATATTATTAATTAAAAACCCGAAGGAAGTATGAAAAAATTAATTCTTTTTACTTTTTTAGCCATTACCTTAATTTCTTGTGGTGTGTCTAAAACAGTTAAACAATCTAAAAAAACAATTAAAGGAGACTGGTTGCTAGAAAATATAAGCTATAGCGATACAGGCACTTTTAATGTAAATTTATTGAACGACACGTCTGCAACTTGTTTTGAAGGAAGTTCTTGGCATTTTATTTCAAATAATAATACTGGATCTTATATTGTAAATGGAGAAACTTGCCCTATTGGCGAAAGATATTTTGTATTTACTATTCAAGAAATTGACCCAGAAACTGGTTTGTATGATTTTTTATTAAAACCTACTGACGAAAAAAATAAATCTGAAGATAATCGAGGTTTTAGATTGCAATTAAAGCAATTGTCAGAATCATCAATGTTATGGGGACAAACTGTTACTTTAGAAGGTAAACCCTTTACTATCTATATGAATTTTTCTAAAATTATCGAATAACTACGTATTTCTAAAAATTTAAACTCATTAAAATGAAAATAATAATTAAAAGAATATCGCTATTTGCATTAATCTTTGTATTAATGTCAAGCCTATCAAGTTGTAAAGCAATTCAAAATGCAAATAATAAACAAAAAGGAGCTGTAATTGGTACAGCAGGAGGAGCTATAATTGGTGCTATAATTGGTGAAAAAGCTGGTAAAGGCGGTAATGGAGAATTAGGAGCAGTAATTGGTGGTGTCGTTGGTGGTACTGCTGGAGTATTGATTGGTAATAAAATGGATAAACAAGCTCAAGAGATAGAAGAAGAAATACCTGGAGCAGTCGTTGAGCGTGTAGATGATGGTATAGTAATTACTTTTGATGAAAATAGTGGTGTCTATTTTGCTACTAATAAATACAGTATTAATGCTGACTCCCAATCAACACTAGATAAATTATCAAGTATCCTAAAAGAACATCCTGACACCAATGTGTTAGTTGTAGGACATACAGATAGTGTTGGAGCAGAAGAATATAATATGACACTTTCTAAAAATAGGGCTAATGCTGTAACTAATTATTTTATACAAACAAAAGGTCTAAGTCAGTTTAGATTTAGTACTAATTGGTTTGGAGAAGTACAACCAACACATGATAATGGTACTCCAGAGGGACGTGCTAAAAACCGTAGAGTAAATGTGGTGATTGTGCCCAATGAAAAAATGATTAAGGATGCCGAAAAAGAAGCAGAAGAAAATTAATAAAATATAACATATTTTATAAATTCCGTTTTCAATAAAAAGGAAACGGAATTTTTTTTAAAGTTTTATCTAACCATAATAATGCAAGCTTCAACTAATAAATTACTAAAGCTCAATGCTCTTATCCTAATTGGGGGAAAAAGTAAACGAATGGGTAGTGATAAAAGTGTTTTAGAATACTATGGTAAACCACAATGGGAATATCTCGTTGAGATATTACAAAAATATGTTGATCAAGTTTATATATCAGTCAGACCCAATCAAATAATAGATTATCCTAATCTAATAATTGACAAAGAAACTGGTTTGGGACCTTTTGGTGCTATTTTAACTGCTTTAGAGACAAAACCTGACGAAGCTTTTTTGGTAATAGCAACTGATTTGCCCTTTATTGATAAAAACATTATAGAACTATTAATTTCAAGTAGAGATAAAGATAAATATGCAACAACATTACAAGCAAAGAACAAAGATTATCCAGAACCCCTAGCTACTATTTGGGAGCCTAAAGCATTAACACCTTTACAAAAATCTTATCAAAAAAAAATCTATAAACCGATTCAAGTATTAAAAGTAATTGAGATTAAAACTGTTATTGTTGATGATTATATTGTAAAAAATATCAACACTAATTCAGAATATCAGAAGGTTATAAAAGACTTAGGGGGAAAAAGAAAGGCTGAATGATTTGTATGTTTAAAAAAAATAAAAAGCATCTTCTAAATGTTCTATTTTTTGGTATTTGCTGTTTTTGACAATAGCGATAATATCAAAACGAACTTCAATATCTAGTTTTCTAGAAACGACATATTCGTTAGCTGCCATAACAAGTAGTTTTATTTTCTTATTGGTCACAAATTCTTCAGGGTTGCCGATAAAACTATTTGATCGTGTTTTTACCTCAACAATAACTAAAGTATCAGAGTCTTTTTGCGCAATAACATCTATTTCAGCTTTGAGATATCGCCAATTTCTTTCAATAATTTTGTAACCTTTTTGAAGTAATAAATCTACTGCAATTTGTTCACCTTCTTTTCCTAATTCGTTGTGTTCTGCCATTTTTTAGTAATGAAAGTTTTGTGAAAAACCTTTAATTGGTTTAAAACAACTTGTCTTGCTGTATTCCTCTATCTTTTCCTAAGTGTTTATAGGCAAGCTCTGTGACTTCTCGACCTCTTGGTGTTCGCATTATAAATCCTTCTTGTATTAGAAAGGGTTCATAAACCTCCTCGATAGTTTCAGCATTTTCGCTAACAGCTGTAGCTAGTGTTGTTATACCAACAGGACCTCCTTTAAATTTATCAATAAGGGTAGTCAGTATTTTATTATCCATTTCATCCAAACCATGCGCATCTACATTTAATGCTTTTAATGCATATCTAGCGATTTTGATATCTATACTACCATTTCCTTTTATTTGCGCAAAATCTCGAACACGTCGTAAAAGTGCATTGGCAATACGAGGAGTTCCACGGCTACGACCAGCTATTTCGATAGCTGCCTCCATGCCAATAGGAACTTTTAGAATTTTAGCACTACGTTGAACTATGGTAGTTAATAATTTAGCATCATAATATTGTAGACGACTACTTATACCAAAACGAGCACGCATTGGGGCTGTTAGTAATCCAGATCTTGTAGTTGCTCCAATAAGTGTAAAAGGTTCTAATTCAATCTGTACTGTACGTGCATTAGGGCCACTTTCTATTAAAATATCTATCTTATAATCTTCCATAGCTGAGTATAAATACTCCTCTATTACTGGACTTAATCGGTGAATTTCATCAATAAATAGGACATCTCTTTCACTAAGATTGGTCAATAAACCTGCCAAATCACCTGGTTTATCTAATACAGGACCTGAAGTAACTTTAATACCTACATTGAGTTCATGGGCTAATATATGTGCTAAGGTAGTTTTTCCTAAACCTGGAGGTCCGTGAAATAGGGTGTGATCTAACGCATCGCCTCGTTGATTAGACGCTTCTACGAAAATTTGCAAGTTATATAATACTTTTTCTTGCCCAGCAAAATCATCAAATCGTAGGGGGCGAAGCTGTTGTTCCATGTTAACCTCTTCCGTAGAAAGATGCGTTTTATCGGGATCTAGATTTTCGTTCATTTTAATAAAAAATTGTGTGAAACGAAAGTAGGTAATTCCTATGGGATAAAAAAATTAGAATCAAATCTGTCAATAAACAAGAAACGCTGCAAAAGTTCGCAGCGTTTCTAATATTATTAATTCGGATTATCAATTTGTCACACACAAAGATCGATTGTATTCATAATTCATACGAGTAATATCAAGTAGTTGTACTTCTTGAGGGCAAACCATTGCACATGCGCCTGTATTTGTACAGCTACCAAAACCTTCGTCATCATGGGCATTTACCATCCAAGCTACACGTTCTAGGCGTTCTACTTGTCCTTGTGGCAATTTTGCTAAATGAGCTACTTTTGCAGACATAAATAAAGCTGCAGATGAGTTTTTACAAGTAGCAATACAAGCGCCACAACCAATACAAGCAGCACTATCAAAAGCACTTTCTGCAATATTGTGATGAATAGGTATTGAGTTAGCTTCTGGAGCCATACCCGTAAATGCGGAAATATAACCACCTGCTTGGATAATTCTATCCATAGAGCTACGATCTACTTTTAAGTCTCGTATTACTGGAAAAGCTTTTGCTCTGAAAGGTTCAATAAAAATAGTTTCACCATCTTTAAAAGAACGCATATGTGTTTGACAAGTAGTATAATGCGATTCGTGTCCGTGTGCTTGTCCATTGATAACTAACGAACATTGTCCGCAAATACCTTCTCTACAATCATGGTCAAATTCCACTACACGTTCTCCTTTTGTAGCCAATTCTTCATTGAGCATATCCAACATTTCTAAAAAAGACATGTCTTCACTGACATCTGATAGATTATAAGTTTCTAATTTACCTTTTGTTTTGGCTGAATCTTGACGCCATATTTTTAAAGTTAGTTTCATTTTTATAGTCTTATATCTATTTATAACTTCTTGTTTTTACCTCTATATCATTAAACTCCAACTGCTCTTTATGTAATTTCCAATCTTTACCTCCTTGCCATTCCCAAGCGGCAGAATACATATAGTTTTTATCATCACGAACTGCTTCTCCATCCTCAGTTTGATATTCTTCACGGAAATGTGCTCCACAACTTTCTTTTCTATCTAAAGCATCAACTGTCATTAATTCAGCGATTTCCAAATAATCGGCTAAACGACCTGCTTTCTCCAATTCAGAATTAGGACCTTTATCATCTCCTGGAATCGCAGCATTTTCCCAAAATTCTTTTCGTAATTTTTTAATTTCATCAATAGCCCATTTCATACCTTTTTCATTACGAGACATGGCCACTTCTTTAAACATAATTTTTCCTAAACGTCTATGGATTTGATCAACTGGCATGGTTCCTTTTATGGCTAATAGTTTTTCCACTTGATCTGTAACAGTTTTTTCAGCTTCCTCAAATTCAGGAGAATCTGTTGATATTTTACCGGTTCTAATCTCGTTTGACAAATAATTTGAAATAGTATTTGGTAATACAAAATTACCATCAACTGAGGCTTGCAATAAGGAATTAGCCCCTAAACGATTGGCGCCATGGTCAGCAAAATTTGCTTCACCTACAGCATACAAACCTGGAATTGTAGTTCCTAACTCATAATCTACCCATAAACCACCCATTGAGAAATGAGCTGCTGGAGAAATTTTCATCGGTTCTGAATAGGCATCAATACCGGTAATCTTTTTATACATGGTAAATAGATTACCATAACGTTCCTTTATGGTATCCTTGCCATAAGTGGCAATTGCTGTTTTAAAATCTAAATACACTGCATTTTTTAAAGAGCCGACTCCGTGTCCTGCATCCATTCTTTCTTTGGCAGCTCTTGAAGCTACATCGCGTGGGACTAAGTTTCCAAATGCAGGATAACGACGTTCTAAGTAATAATCTCTATCTTCATCTGGAATATCTCCTGGTTTTCTATCGTCATCTTTCTTTTTAGGCACCCAAATACGTCCATCATTACGCAAGGACTCTGACATCAAAGTCAATTTTGATTGATGTTCACCTGCTTGTGGAAGAGCGGTTGGGTGAATTTGTGTCCAAGAAGGATTTGCAAAATAGGCTCCTTTTTTATGAGCTCTCCAAGTGGCAGAGCCATTTGAGTTCATTGCTAGAGTAGATAGGTAGAAAATTTTCCCAAACCCACCTGTTCCAAGAACAACTGCATGAGCAGAATGACGTTCAATTTTTCCAGTAACTAAATCACGAACAATAACACCACGTGCTTTCCCATCAATGATAACATAGTCTAAAACTTCATGACGCTTATATTCTGTTAAATTACCTACTTTAACTTGTTTCATTAATGCTTGGTAAGTAGCCATAAGAAGTTGTTGTCCAGTTTGACCTCGTGCATAGAAAGTACGAGAAACCAAAACACCACCAAACGAACGGTTACTTAAATAACCACTATATTCTCGACCAAAGGGGACACCTTGTGCAGTCATGTGATCAATTAAATCAACAGAAAGCTGTGCCATTCTATATACATTTGATTCACGAGAACGATAGTCACCACCTTTTATGGTGTCATAGAACATTCTATAGATATTATCACCGTCATTTTTATAATTTTTGGCAGCATTCACACCACCTTGAGCAGCAACAGAATGAGCTCGTCTTGCAGAATCTTGAAAATAAAAATTCTTTACATTATAACCCAATTCTGCTAATGTAGCTGCGGCACCACCACCAGACAAACCACTTCCCACTACAATAATGTCAATTTTTTTTCGATTGGCTGGATTAACAATATTAGTATTGTCTAAATAATTTTGCCATTTATCTTTTAAAGGTCCTTTCGGAGTTTTTGCATTAAGAGCCATAATTCTATTTTATTTGAAATATATAATGAGTGGAATAATTGCATATAAAAATGCCATTGCGATACCAAAACACAAAGCAATATATTTTATAATATGCATTACTTTTTTTGGATAAATACCTAATGAACGATGAGCGCTTTCAATACCGTGTACTAAGTGAAAACCTAGGGTGATGATACCAATTTCATAAAGTATTATAACCCACTCTTGTTTAAAAGTTGCAACGACTAAATTATATAAATCATGTTCTGTACCCAGTACTTTATATTGCAACCAAAATTGTCCCATATGAATGACAATAAAAATACCGATAATACTACCTAAAATTCCCATATTACGTGATATCCAAGTACTTGTTGAATTATCAGTTACTTCATATTTTTCACCTCTAGTTTTCCAGTTATTTAGTGTAATTAGCAATGCATCCAAAATATGAACGGCAATTGCAAGATACAAAACCCAAGCTACTAAAGTAATCGGCCAAAAATGGACAAGGAAATGCGAATACGCATTGTACATGTCATGTTGATTAGCAACATTACCCCAAAACTCTACGGGAAAAAAGGAGTTGGGTAAAATCAAAATAAGATTCCCAACAAGGTGAATAATTAGAAAAAATGCGATGAAAAGTCCGGTTATGGCCATTAAATTCTTACGTCCAACCGATGTTTTGAATAGTCCTTGTTTAAATGCCATGAGGCTTACTTTTAAATTTAGTCAACAAAAGTAGATAGTTTTATTGCTTTTAAAACTGATATTTATCAGAAATAATAAGTAGTAGTTATTTATAAAGATTTTAAATAATAAAATAGTTAATTTACTTAATCTTTTGAATTACTTAATAATTAGCATCATTAGGGAATTTTGCCATAAATTCTTCTGCTTTTTCTACCATTTCAGTACTACCTATAAAAATGGGCACACGTTGGTGTAATTCTGTAGGTTCAACATCCATAATACATTTGTAACCATCAGTTGCTTTTCCACCCGCTTGTTCTGCTAAAAATGCCATGGGATTACATTCATATAAAAGCCGTAATTTTCCTTTAGGGGCTTTTGTACTTGTAGGATAAATATAAATACCTCCTTTAATCATATTTCGATGAAAATCAGAGACTAAAGATCCGATATAACGAGAGGTAAAAGGTCTATTTTCTTCTTCCTTTTGACAATATTTTAAGTAGTCTTTCACGCCTTGTGGAAAGTGTACGTAGTTTCCTTCATTTATAGAGTATATTTTACCACCTTTTGGAAATTTCATATTCGGATGAGACAAATACCAAGTTCCTAAAGCAGGATTTAAAGTAAAACCATTAACACCAAATCCTGTTGTATAAACCAACATTGTCGAAGTACCATACACTACATACCCTGCTGCCACTTGTTCTCTACCTTTTTGTAAAAAATCATCTTTTGTTGCGGGGGAACCTATAGGAGAAACTCGATGATAGATTGAAAAAATTGTTCCTACAGATACGTTTACATCAATATTTGATGATCCGTCTAAAGGATCTGTTAAAACTATATATTTATTGTCATGACCACCATTTTTATCGCTAATCACTACAAAGTCATCTTCTTCTTCACTTGCAACGCCACATACTATATCTCTTTTTTTTAATATATTCATAAAGACATCATTGGCAAATACATCTAATTTTTGTTGCGTTTCCCCTTGAATATTTGTTTCTCCAGAATCACCTAAAATATCTACTAAACCAGCTTTATTTACCTCGTGATTTACCAATTTTGCTGCTAATTTAATGGAGTTTAGAAGTCTTGATAACTCTCCTTCGGAATATTTGAATTGACTTTGATGTTCTATAATAAATTCACCTAATGTTTTTAATCGATATCCCATGATAGTTTTATTTAAGTATAATATTTTAAAACTTAGTGGTATTTGTCAAATGATATCAAAATCATTTATAATCTCACAAATATACTAAAATATGTAGGGTATAATAATACTTTTTGAGTAATTTATATTAAATGTATATTTATATTGTTACATGATATTTTATTGAAATATCAACTGAAAAAGAGTTTAATATTTTTTGAATATTATCAACTTAAACGTTTTTATAAATTTATAATTAATTTTCAATACAACACTTTATTGATTCATATATACAAAGAATTTTATCTAATAAAGAATATTTATTAATACAATAATAAAGAAATGAAACTATCTAATTTTGTGATTAGTTGACCATATACATCCTATAAATTTTGATATAATAATTCTTGTTTTTTTGTCTCAAATACTGAGTATAATTAGTGATTTATAAAAAAATTTGTAATTTGCCCCCAAATAACCAAATTATTTAACTTTATGAAAAAATTATTATTTGTTGTCGCTTTAGTATTTACAAGTACGATACTATTTGCGCAAACTACTATTAGTGGTAAGGTAACCGACGCTCAATCAGGCGAACCTTTACCTGGTGCCAGTATTCAAGTTGTGGGGAAAAATTTAGGAACCACTTCTGATTTTGATGGTAATTTTAACTTAACTGTTAGCGAAAATGTACCTTTTACATTAGAAGCTTCCAGTATAGGTTTTCAAGCATTAGCAGTCGAAGTAACCAGTAGTAACCAAACTGTCGATTTCGTATTACAAGAAGCTGCTGAGGCTTTAGACGAAGTGGTAGTATCTGCTTCACGTACACCAGAACGTATTCGGGAATCTCCTGTTACTATCGAACGTATGAATGCAAAAGCTATACAAGCTACTTCATCGCCCAGTTTTTATGACGGATTAGAAAATTTAAAGGGAATTGATATTAATACTAACTCTTTAACTTTTAAATCTATAAATACACGTGGTTTTGCCACTTTTTCAAATGCTCGTTTTGTACAATTAGTTGATGGAATGGATAATTCATCGCCAGCTCTTAATTTTGTTATGGGTAATTTGTTGGGAATGAACGAACTAGATGTCAATTCTGTTGAAATTTTACCTGGAGCGTCTTCAGCATTATATGGTGCGAATGCTTTTAATGGTATTTTATTTATGACTAGTAAAAGTCCTTTTGACGATCAAGGCATAAGTACCTATTATAAAACGGGGTTAACCATGCAAGAAGCTGCAGGTGACAATGCATTTTATGATATGGGTATTCGAGCAGCCTATAAGTTTAGCGATAAATTTGCTGCGAAAGCCAATTTCTCTTTCCTTAAAGGAACTGACTATTGGGCAGTTGATTATGATCAATATGATTCTCAGTCAGTTGCAATAGGGGAACCAGCTGCTATAACCCCCTATGAAAATAGAGGTTATGCACATGAAGGTGTTAATATATATGGTGATGAAGTAGCAACAGACATCAATGGAGTTGCTCAGGCTATGGAAGCAGGAGGTTTAATTCCAGCCGGAGCTAGTGCCTTAATTCCTAGTGAAGTAGTTGGTCGTACAGGATATAGAGAAGTAGATTTAACTGATTACGATGCCAGAAGTGTAAAAGCTGATTTTGCTTTACATTATAAACCATGGGCAAATGATAAAGAGCTTATATTTAATTATCGTTCAGGTAGAGGGAATACTATTTATCAAGGGGGTAGTCGTTATTATCTTAACAATTTTGTGATGAATCAAATGAAATTAGAGTTCCGTGGAGATAATTTCTTTATTCGTGGATACCGTACTTCAGAAGATGCAGTTGATTCGTATGATATGCGTTTTGCTGGTATTAATATGAATAAAGCTAATGCAACAGAATGGTTTGGAACCTATGTGGGTGCTTATTTGCAAGGTTCATCTGACATCATTGCTCAGGTAATGGGTGCTGGTGGTTCTTATATGGATGGTGTAGCAGCAGCACAAGCGGCAGCTCCTCAACTTCATGGAGGTTCTAGAGCTTATGCTGATGGTACTGTAACTTTACAACCTGGAACACCAGAATTTGATGCTCTATTCAATCAAGTAGTAAATGATCCAGATTTAAAAACAGGTGCAAAATTTGTAGATAATTCTGAAGTTCATCACGTAGATGCTAACTATAATTTTCAAGATTTAATAGAAAATTGGGCTGATTTACAAATTGGTGGTTCTTATAGAAGGTATGCTTTAAATTCTGATGGTACTATTTTTACTGATTATGATGGTACGATAGACTATAATGAATACGGTGCTTATATGCAATTATCTAAAAAGTTTGCGGATGAACGTCTTAAGTTTACAGGTTCAGCACGTTATGATAAAGCACAAAATTTTGATGGATATGTATCACCACGTTTAGCTCTTGTGTATTCAGGTGGAGAAAATAGAAACCATAACTTTAGAGCTTCTTTCCAAACTGGTTTTAGAAATCCAACGACTCAAGATCAATATATTGGGTTAGATTTAGGAGCAGCAATTTTAGTAGGTTCAGCACCAGATAATTTAGATAGATATATTAGTAATCCTATTGATATTAGTCAAGATAGTCAAAATGCTATCAATATTTTTGGTGCAGGTGGATTAGGTACAACTGTAGAACTTTCAGGAAGAAGAGCTTATGATAATGCCTTTACATTAGATTCATTTTTAGCCTTTGGAGCATCTGCTGCAGCTGGGAGTCCAGATGTTAGCTTGCTAGCAGAAGCAGAAATTGAATATGTGCAACCTGAAGGTATTAGTGCTTATGAAATAGGTTATCGAGGAAAATTAGGATCAGTAAATGTTGATTTGAATACTTATTATAATCAGTATGATGGATTTATTGCAACAAAAACTGTAATAGTACCAAATTTTGGATATGTAAGTACAGTAATGGATCCTGCATCTAATCCTACTGATATAACAGATTTAACACCTATTGGATTAGGCCCAACACCGAATGCATTAATCGCTGTAGGTAATGGGGATTATACTCCATTCCAGGTATATACTAATTCAAAAGCCGAAATCTCTTCTTATGGAGCAACTTTAGGATTAAATACTAAAGTATTTAATAAATTTAAATTAGGTGCAAATTATACCTATGCTAAATTTGATTTTGACCAAGAAACAGATCCTGATTATGAAGCTGGTTTTAATACACCAGAACATAAAGTAAAAGTTAGTTTTGGATCTGATAATTTATTCGAAAACTTTGGTTTTAACGTAAATTATCGTTGGAGTGATGAATACTTCTGGCAACAAACATTTGCTGATGCAATGATTGATGCTCGTTCAGTATTTGATGCACAAATAAGTTATAAAGTACCTAGCTTTAAATCTTTATTTAAAGTGGGTGGTTCAAATCTTGGAGGTAAAGAATATACAAGTGCTCCAGGTACTGGATATGTAGGTTCACAATATTATATTTCTTGGGTAGTTAATCCATAACTATAATTGAAATACACTAAAAAAAAGCGTTCTGATGTTTGTCAGGACGCTTTTTTTATGATTTTATAATATGTATCCTATATTTATACTTCCTATTTATTAATTTCTACATATAGAAAACTATATTTGCAGAAATTAAGTAAGATTTGAGCTTAAAGGCTATTTCTCATAAGTACGATCAAGCATCCATTACAACACAAATCGTACAACAGATTAAATCGGATAAACACCAAATTACAATTCCTAATTTGGGAGGATCTGCTTTGTCTTTTTTAATCGCTTCGGTATTTAAAAAGACAGAAAAGCCATTATTATTTATTCTTGATGACAAAGAAAAAGCAGCTTATTATTTAAACGATTTAGAACAACTACTCGGGGAGAGTAATTTATTGTTTTTCCCAGCTTCCTACCGACGCCCTTATCAAATTGAAGAAACTGATAACGCTAATATTCTGTTGCGGACAGAGGTGCTTAATCGAATTAATTCGCGTAGAAAACCAGCAATTATAGTTACTTATCCAGATGCACTATTCGAACAAGTAATTACTAAATCAGAGTTAGTTAGAAGTACACTTAAAATACATCAAGGTGATTCTTTATCATTAGATTTTGTCAATGAAGTTTTATTTGAGTACCAGTTTCAAAAAGTAGATTTTGTGTCTGAACCTGGGGAATTTGCAGTGCGTGGTGGTATTATAGATGTATTTTCTTATAGTAATGAAGAACCTTATCGTATAGAATTTTTTGGTGATGAAATAGATAGCTTACGTACTTTTGATATTGAGACACAATTATCATTAGAAAAAACAAAGCAGATTAGTATAGTGCCCAATGTGGCAAATAAGCATTTAGAAGAAAAACGTCAAAGTTTTTTACAATACTTAGGTCGTAAAACTGTAATTTGGACTCAAAACGAATCTTTAATATTTAATAGATTAGATAAATTATATGAGAAAGCTAAAGTGACTTTCCAAGATTTAAATTCGCCTATACGACACAGTGAGCCTGATGCACTTTTTGTTGATGGTGGGAGTGTAAAAAGAGAATTGTCTCACTATATAAAAGTTTGTTTAGCTACTAAAAAAGAAAACGAACCGACTATAAAATGGCAGATAAATCAACAACCCACATTCAATAAACAATTCGATTTACTCATAAAAAATTTACAAGAAAACACGGAGAAAAGTTATACAAATTATCTATTTTGTGATACTAAGAAACAAGCACAGCGTTTTCATGATATTTTTTCTGATATTGATGAGGAGGTTCATTATAAGATAATAGTCTTTCCCCTATATGAGGGATTTATTGATCCACAACTACAAATAGCCTGTTATACAGATCATCAAATTTTTGGGCGCTATCATAAATTTAGATTAAAAACTGGTTTTAAAAAGAAACAAGCAATTACGCTTAAGGAGTTGACAAATTTGCATATCGGTGATTACGTAACACATATAGATCATGGAATTGGGAAATTTGGAGGTTTGCAAAAAATTGATGTCGAAGGAAAGCCACAAGAAGCGATTAAACTTATTTACGCAGATAGAGATATTCTATATATCAGTATACATTCATTACATAAAATTACTAAGTATAACGGAAAAGATGGAAAGATTCCTAAGATTTATAAATTAGGATCAGGTGCCTGGAAAAAACTGAAACAGAAAACCAAAATACGTGTTAAAGAGATAGCATTTGATTTAATTCGTTTGTATGCTAAACGCAAACAGCAAAAAGGCTATCAATATACACCAGACAGCTATATGCAGCATGAACTCGAAGCGAGTTTTATGTATGAAGATACTCCCGATCAATTCAAAGCAACACAAGATATTAAAGATGATATGGAAAGCGAACGCCCCATGGATAGATTGGTTTGTGGTGATGTTGGCTTTGGAAAAACTGAAGTAGCTATTAGAGCAGCTTTTAAAGCAGTAGATAACGGAAAACAAGTAGCAATATTAGTTCCTACGACTATTTTGGCATTTCAACATAATCGTAGTTTTCGAGAACGTTTAAAAGATTTCCCACTAAGGGTAGATTATTTAAATAGATTTAGGAGTACAAAACAACGTAGAGAAATTTTAGAAAGCTTAGCAGATGGATCCTTAGATATTGTTATTGGAACCCATCAGTTAGTAGGGGAGAGAGTGAAGTTTAAAAATTTGGGTTTATTGATAGTTGATGAAGAGCAAAAATTTGGCGTAGGTATCAAAGATAAGCTTAAGACGATGAAAGAAAATGTAGATACTTTGACTTTAACAGCTACTCCTATTCCACGAACCTTGCAGTTTTCACTTATGGCGGCACGTGATTTATCTTTAATAAATACGCCACCTCCAAATCGTCATCCTATAGATACGCAGGTTATTCGTCTTAATGAAGAGATTATAAGAGATGCTTTGCAATACGAAATAGCAAGAGGAGGACAGGTGTTTTTTATTCACAATCGCATTGAAAACATCAAAGAAGTAGCAGGGATGTTACAACGCTTGTTACCTGATAGTACAATAGGTATTGGACACGGACAGATGGAAGGGAGAAAATTAGAAAAATTGATGCTTTCTTTTATCAATAACGAATTTGATATTTTAGTTTCAACAACTATCGTGGAAAACGGTCTAGATGTTCCTAATGCCAATACTATTTTTATTAACAATGCAAACAATTTTGGTTTGTCAGATCTACATCAAATGAGAGGTCGTGTAGGTCGTTCAAATAAGAAGGCTTTTTGTTATCTCATTACACCTCCTTATCATGTTATGACAGATGAAGCACGAAAGCGTGTTGAAGCTATTCAATTATTTTCTGATTTGGGAAGTGGATTTAATATTGCCATGAAAGATTTAGAAATTCGTGGAGCTGGTGATTTACTTGGGGGCGAACAAAGTGGTTTTATCAATGATATTGGATTTGAAACGTATCAAAAAATACTAAATGAAGCCATAGATGAATTAAAAGAAAAAGAGTTTAAAACATTGTATAATGAGGAAGAATCTGAAGGAAAAAGTTTTGTAAAAGAGATTCAAATTGATACAGATTTAGAATTGTTAATTCCTGATGATTATATTAGTATAATCTCAGAACGTCTCAGTTTATATACAGAATTGAGTACTATCGATACGCTAGAAAAATTACAAAAGTTTGAAACAGATTTAATAGATCGTTTTGGAGAAATACCAACGCAAGTTAAAGATTTGTTATTGAGTGTACAACTCAAATGGCAAGCTCAAAAATTAGGAATTGAAAAATTGGTGCTTAAAAAACAAACATTAATTGGTTATTTTATTTCTAACCAAGAATCTCCATTTTATAATTCCTCTGTTTTTCATCAGATGTTAAGTTATGTGCAAAAGCACCCAAATATTTGTAGTATTAAAGAAAAACAAACTAGTAAAGGTTTACGACTGCTCATTCGATTTAATCAAGTAAAGACTGTCAGCACAGCATTAGAATTATTAAATAGTATAGAATAGAATTAAATTTCCCTTCAAAAGATTTCCTTAAATTTGCGATAGGAATAAAACAACTTCATTGAGTACACTCAAACGTTTATTTAAAGATAGCATCATCTATGGTGTTGCAGCCGTATTACCACGAGTCATAAACTTTTTGTTAGTTCGTGTACATACAGATGCATTACCAGCTGAGCATTATGCTGAGAATACCGATTTTTATATTTGGGCTGCTTTATTTTCTGTATTACTTACATTTGGAATGGAAACTACTTTTTTTCGGTTTTATAAAGACGAAAAGAAAAAAGACACGCTGGTTTTTACAACTTTCATAAGTATCAGTCTTTGGGTAGGTCTGTTTGTACTAATTTTTAGTTTATTCTTTTCCCAAATAGCCGTATTTTTTGATTTTGGTATCAACCCGCTACGTCTACAACTCTTTATAGCAATTATGGCTTTAGATGCATTAGCGATGGTGCCTTTTGCTTTTTTAAGAGCATCAAATCGGCCTATTAGATATACGTTTATTAAGTTACTAAATGTCGGAATTATTGTACTGATACAATTAGTAGCTTTACGATGGATACCCAATTGGGAACAAAGTGGCGTGACCTTACCAAAGTGGATTAGTCAATATTATTCAAACATCAGTAGAGTCAATTATATTTTTCTTGCCAATTTAGTAGGAAGTGCACTTAGTTTTATACTTTTAATACCTTATTTACTTCAGTTTAAATGGCAGTTTGACAAAACTCTTTTTAGAAAAATGTTGCTTTATAGCTATCCTATAGTTATTGCGGGTATGGCTTATGTAGTCAATGAGAATCTAGACAAATTCCTTATTGGAAAACTAATTGATAAAGAAACGGAAGGTTTGTATGCAGCAGCTTATAAACTAGCCATTTTTATGAATTTATATATTATGGCCTTTCGATTGGGGGCTGAACCTTTTTTCTTTAATATTTCGCATAAAAAAAATGCCAAACAGACCTATGCACAAATTATGAAATACTTTGTAATAATTGGATCTATAGTATTGCTTGGTATCGTCTTATTTTTAGATATATTTAAACACTTTATCAATCCTACTTACTGGGTAGCTTTGGGTATTGTTCCTGTGGTACTTTTAGCCAATTTATTTTTAGGAATTTATCACAACTTATCTATTTGGTATAAACTAACTGATAAAACAAGATTTGGTATGTATTTTTCAATAATTGGGGCTCTTGTGACTATTGTTTTTAATATTGTGATGTTACCCATCATTGGTTTTATGGCTTCGGCTTGGGCAACTTTATTGGCTTATGGATTGATGATGCTAATTTCTTTTTGGGTGGGAAGAAGGCACTATCCAATACCTTATGAAATAGGCAAAACACTAACTTATTTGTTGTTGGGAATTGTGCTGGCTTTTATATCTTATTATTGGATTGAACCAAATTGGATACAGTCAATTCTTATATTGGTTTCTTATGCAGGTTTGATTTACTTTTTTGAAATACGCACGAACTTCTTAAAAAAAATTGATTAAAGAGTGGAGAATAGTAATAGGTAGGATTTTATTATTTTTTATTTATTCAGGAATTTTACAAATGGGTATGGGTATCATTTTATGCTTATTTGCTTTGTGTAATCGAGTATAAATTTTAAATATTTCACGTTGACGTTCTGAGAAATCAGTAGTATTTTTATTCTTATCAACTTGTAGCATTGCCCATTCTAATTCGTCATAACTCGCCCCCAGTTGCTCTTCGTCTGTACGATTATCACCAAACAAACCGTCAGTTGGAGCCGCATTCAAAATACTATCTGGCACTTCTAAATAGGCACCTAATTTATATACTTCAGATTTCATCAAGTCGGCAATAGGACTTATATCTACACCACCATCACCATATTTTGTAAAAAATCCAACTCCAAAATCCTCAACTTTGTTGCCAGTTCCGGCGACTATAAAACCATGTAATCCTGCTAAGTGATATAAGGTAGTCATTCGTAATCTTGCACGTGTATTGGCAAGCGATAAATTAACTTTAGCATTATTATCTATTGAAGGTATTTCTTGCTTAAAAACATCAAAAACGGGACCTAGATTTACTTCTACTGCATTTACTTTTTCATGCTTTTGTTTGAGTAATGTAATAAGTTCTTTAGCTCTGTTGACTTGGTTTTCTCCTTGATGAATAGGCATTTCTACACATAGAACAGGAAAGTTTGTTCTAGCACAAAGACTAGCAGTAACCGCTGAATCTATACCTCCAGAAACACCAATAATAAAGCCTTTTACATTTGCTGTCTTTGCGTAATCATAAAGCCATTTTACGATATAGTCCGTTGTTTTTTTTGTATCCATACGAATGAATTAAAGAAATAAAATAATTGTATTTTCGTTTCCTATAATACAAAAGTAGTTTTTTATGATGATATCAGGTGTAAATTTAAAGTACTTATCCTTATTTTTTCTTGTATTGGCTTTGATTTCTTGTGAAAAAGAAAAAGTTAAAATTGATGTTTCACAGATTTCAATAGATGCAAAATTAGAACGTTTTGAAATAGCTTATTATAAATCAGATTCTGTCAGTTTTAAAGAGTTAAAAATAAAGTATCCTTATTTTTTTCCAGGAGAACATGTAGATAGTTATTGGTTTTATAAAAAAAATGATTCATTAAGTCAAGCAATTTTTCAGGAGACACAGCAAGTTTTTGGTGATTTTAAAGAAGAACATAATAACATAGAAAATTTGTTTAGATATGTGAAACATTATTATTCCAATTTTAAAGAACCAAGGTTAATAACATTAATCTCCAATTTTGATTTAGAAAATCAAATTATATATGCCGATTCTTTATTGTTAATATCTGTTGATACCTACCTTGGGAAGAACAAAATATATTATAATAACTACCCTGAATATTTGCGAAATAATTTTGACAAAAAAAGTATAACCAATCATATAGCAACAGCCATTGCTTATGAAATTGCACCAAATATACCCTATAGAATGTTTATAGAAAGAATGATAGCAGCTGGTAAATTGAAATATGCAATGCATAAATTTATTCCAAATAAATCGGAAGCCGTCATTATGAATTATTCGCAAAAGCAATATGATTGGGCTGTAGCCAATGAGGAAAGTATTTGGAAATTCTTTATAGAAAAAGAACTTTTGTACAGTACTGATAAGGATTTAAAACGACGTTTTCTAGATCCAGCACCCTTTTCAAAATTCTATTTAGTTTCAGATAATGAAAGCTCGGGACAGATTGGTATTTGGTTAGGCTATCAAATTGTGAAGGCTTATATGGATAATAATTCGGTATCTTTGCCAGCTATGATGGCAACTCCGCCAACAGACTTGTTTAAAAAATCAAAATATAAACCTAGACGATAATGGCTATAAAACATACTTCAGAAGTAAACTTTACAATTCATTTAGATGAAAATAAAATTCCAGAAAAATTAGACTGGTCTGCAGAGGATGGTGGGGTTAAAAAAGAAGAGACAAAAGCTGTTTTCATCTCAGTATGGGATGGGAAAAAGAAAGAAACTCTTAAGATGGATTTATGGACTAAGGATATGCCCTTAGATGAAATGAAGCAATTTTTTCATCAAACTTTGTTGTCTATGTCTGATACTTTTCATCGAGCTACTGGTGATGATAAAATGACAGCTACTATACGTGATTTTGCTGCTTATTTTGCCGAAAAGCTTGCACTGATTGAGAAGAAATAATAACCTTATAAAAACAGCCCATCATTTTGAAATGATGGGCTGTTTTTATGTTAAAAAGTAATTTTTATCTTGCAATAACAATCTTTTCAGTTCTTATCTTAACACCGTCAGAAAGCTTAAGTATATATGTTCCTTCTGCAAGGTCAGCAACATTTATTTGAGTTGCACTTGTTATATTTTCCTTAGTTATAAGATTTCTTCCTAAAATATCAAACAGTGAAATACTAAGTCCTTCAGCATTATCAATGTTTAATTCTGTATTTGCAGGATTTGGATATATAATACTATTGCCAAATGCAATGTCATTTGTACCTGCTCCAGCCCCTGGGGTTTTAAAGGCTTGAGTTTCACCTCCGCCATAGGAACCGTTTGTATAATACAATGTATCATTATTATCATCGGTTAATTTAACCATGCCACCTCCGTCACCAAATGAATCGATAATTGAAAAACTATAACAGTCTGCTCCTGGTAATGTAAAGGTTTCATTTATGGTTTGATTATTTCCATAAGGTCCTCCACTTTCAATTATAGTACCACTATAGTCTTTAATATTCCAACTACACTCACTACCCCAACTATCGGTATGCAGTTCTAAATTCACAATATTATTGACTGACCCTGGAGCTTCATTAAAATTACCTGTTGCAGTATTATCACTAATATCTTCATCAATAACTCCATTTACGTACATAATTTCTATGTCAATTGAGTTAGTGGGAAGTAGATCAATAATAATTTCATCTAAAGGTATTTTAGCATATTCATAAAAAGGTATGGGACGGTTTGCTACCCAGTTCAATGTTCCAATTCCTGCACCACTATTTATTGAATAATCTATAGTTAAAGAGGTTATATCTTCGCTCCCGAGGTTTTTTACTAGTATATTTGGAGTAATTACACCAAAACAATCATCAGGAATTTCAACAAGGTCTATTAAATTGACATTATTTGTATTTGTTGGTTGAGCTAGTGTTGTTTTGTCTGCTTGTAATACTTTTTTTGTAGAATTATCTTGTATAAAGGCAACTAATTCACAATTAGCTAAATCCCAGTTAGCATCAGCCGTAAAACTTAAATTTAACGTGGTTGTATCACCAGTATATGATGTGCCGGTATGGCTTGGATACATAGCTCTGTTAACAAAGTTTAGTTCATGTAAAATTCCCCAATTTTCAGGAATATGTGATTCAGTTAATGCCAATTGAACAACTAAATTTGTTCCTACATAATCACCAGGTTCGTCAATATCAATGGTAACATCGTAGTCTAGCCCATTAAAAGTATAAGACATGTCAATAGTGAAATCTGACATAACAGATAGAGCTGTGTCACATATTGGGGCATAAGCTCCATACATACTCACTGTAGCACTTCCTCCCGATAGATTGTTAGCACCATCAAAAGTTGCTGTAGGATATCCAGAAACTCCATTGTAGGCGTTTCTTGCGTTAGAACCAGCATTAGTGTATGAGTCTCCATTGTGGTTTTCTATAATTGCTACTTGATGTCCATTATGGACTAAATCATCTGCACCCATAGCTGCTCCAGGACAGTAGCCACACCAAGTTCCAGTTCCAATTTCAACGACGTCATAATTTCTGTCTACTTGTTGTGCATATGTGTTCTCTGCATTAGTTAAAAATACAATTAAAGATTGCAAAAGAATTAAAGTAAATTTTCTCATATTAAAAAAGTTTAAAAAGTTAAAATGACAACCAAAAGTAATATAAAATACTTATAAACAATAACATATATTTATTTTTTTAACAAAAAAGCCCTCTACTTAAAAGTAGAGGGCTTTATTATAAACTATTTTATAATTACTATCTAGCAATAACAATCTTTTCAGTTCTTATCTTAACACCGTCAGAAAGTTTAAGTATATATGTTCCTTCTGCAAGATCAGCAACATTTAATTGAGTTGCATTTGTTATATTTTCTTTAGTAATAAGATTTCTTCCTAAAACATCAAATAGTGAAATATTCAGTCCTTCTGCATTTTCAATGTTTAAAATTGAATTAGTAGGATTTGGGTATATATTACTGGATGTAAATGCATTATCATCAACACCAGCTCCACTTGGAGATCCAAAGTATTGTACCTCACCAGCTCCGTGATTTCCATCAGTATAATAGAGTACTGTATCATCTTCATCTGATAATTCAAAAGTACAACCACCATTATTACCTGTGTCAACAATTGTTAAATAGTAACAATCAGTAGGTAATTCGAAAGTTTCATTAAAGGTTTGATTATTTGGATAATAACCACCATACTCCATAAGGTTACCATCCGAATTTCTAATATTCCAGAAAAATTGATTACCATAATTATCAGTATGAAATTCTATATTAAATATATGACTAATAGCTTCTGGTGCCTTATTAAAAATAGTGCTTCCTGAGTCGTTCGTGCTATTTTCATCTGGAGTAACTATTGCAACATCTAGGGTATTCGTGTTTAATAAATCAAATGATATTGCAGGTAGCTCAATCGTTTCAGTTCGCAACGCATCAATAGATCCTGTCCATGTATAAGTTTCCACAGTTCCCGAATTTACAGAATATTCAAAATCTAAAGATGTGAGTGTATTTTGACCATAATTTTTTATCTTTATTTGTGGAGTGATTGGTGTAGAAAAACATTGATCATTAATATCAAAAACTTCATCTATACCAGCATCATTTGAATATAGTATATTTGTTAAGATTGGCCAACAACCATTTCCTGTTGGAATTTCCTGATGTGTTTCGGTAATAAATGCAACTACTTTCATGTCAAGAATTTCTGTTGGAACTCCATTATAGTCAGCCGGAATTGTATAGTTGAAAGTTTCATCAACAAATGTACCCGTTGTAGTTGTTGGTATTACCTCACCCCACTGACCAGTTATCATGTATACTAATCTATGCATATGATTATAGTTATTACCAGCTCCACCACCTGTTTGAGGACCAAGTGTATTGTCTTGAAGTAAAGCTACATTGAGCAAATTTGTATTTTCAGGACTATTGCCAGTATAATAGGCTTCTACATGTACAGTTAATTCATTAGTTACTACATCAAGTTCAGCTTCCACAGCTACATTTACATATGATGCCTCACCTAGTACTATTGTTGAAGTATTAGCCCATGTTCCACGACCTTGTGCAGTTGCACCGGTAGGAGAACCATTTTGTTCACTCCCAGGAAAGTTTCTTCTATTGACAGTTCCTGCTGGGTAACCAGCTAACTGGGATTGCCCAGCAATTGCAGTTCCAAAAGGAGTTCTAAAATCGGGTTCACTTCCACTAGGAACAGCAAAACCACCCGTATGAATATTTATCAAAAATACATCATCAGGATGAGCATCCATAATACTTTGTGCGACGGCATGACCATCTGGACAATATCCACAGTGAATTCCTGTAAATTCTTCTAAAATTACATTTTTATTTTCAGGGCTTGTGCTTACAATTGTTTGGCTGTTTGCATCGTAAGAGAATAATGCAATAATTAATATGATAGCCGAAAGAATACTATTTTTCATAATGGTTAAATATTTATTTATTTTTAATTTATTTTACTACTATTTTAGCTAAAGATTGCTGTCCTTGTTTGTTGCTAAGTATTAGATAATACAATTGGCTTGATAAAGAGCTTACATCGATAATATGACTTCCTGATACAAAATCATATTCTTTTACAAACTGCCCTTGTGTATTAAACATACGTGCTGATACTGATTCGTTAACTACTAAATTAACAAAATCACTACTTACTGAAGGATAAAGTTTGTATCCTACTTGTGCCATATCTTCTATAGAGGCAGTACCGTCATATCTATAGGTGAATGTGATAGAATCTCCAATTTCATTACCATTAATATCTACCTCAAAAAAACGAAAAACATATTCTATGGGGTAATTGACCCCATCACCAACATCTGTATTATAAAAATGATCATTTCTTTCAAAAGTTGTTTCTCCGGGGGCTAAGGTAGTCCAGTCGTTTGTGCCACCTAATGGTAAAATATCACCTACGGTAACGTTAGGTGGTGGTAAACAGCCTCCAAATATACATATCCAATCACCTAAATCATCTCCGTTTGTTATACTGACATATTCTAATCGCATATCAATTATGCCAGTGCTTGTATTGGTAATAACAAGACCAAGCGCTGCATGTTCTTCACCTAGTGCACTAAAAGTGAAAATAGAACCATCAGTTATGGGGTCTCCATCATGTGTAGCCACAGTAAATTGTGCTTGGATGGTAACTATACTTAGAAGGATTAAGCTTATTGTAAGGTAAATGTTTTTCATTGTGAATAGTATTTTATAGTTTAAGTTTTTTGGAAAATAATGTAGTTAATTAACAATCAATTTATGAGTTGTTGTTCGATCAATTGTTTGTACAGTCACAAAATAAGTTCCAGTAATTAAATTAGTATTTATTATTTGTGTTGTTTCTGTTACCACAAGAGAATGTATTTTTTCGCCCAGTATGTTATGAATACTAACATCAGCAAAGTTAGAATTATTTAATTTAATTGTAAACTGTTTACCATCAAATGGGTTTGGATAAATTGAGAAAAGTGCTGTTTGTTCAAGATCATTAATTCCTATAGTACTGCAGTCAATAATTTCAGGATTAAAATCAACAGGAAATGTGGCTTCTAAGTCATCAATATCACCTATTGGCCAGATATCTAACTCAATAATTTGATTATTAGGATTAATTAAACAAACTGTAGGATATTGATAAGGATTAAAATTGCTATCTACTGGGGTAGCTCCCCCATCAATACTAACTGCAGGGGCATGATTAAAAGAGCCCCCATAAGCGTTTTCAAAAGCCTCTACATCAGTATCATGATCATTGTTTATCCCGAAAATTGAGAGACAAATAATGTCTCCACTATTACAACCATATTTGTCATAAAATTCATTAAAAATAGGTGCTGTTAATTGGCAAGGTCCACAAGTTGTAAAGGAGAAATCAATAAAAATATATTTACCTTCAGCTGTATAAGTGTATAAATTGTGTTCATCACCGTGTATATCGGTTACTGTAAAATCATCGACAACATCGTTCAAACCATAGCCTTGTATTTGAGCTTGACTAGTAAAAGTGCTATAAATAAGTATAAGAATTAGGTAAATATTTTTCATTTTCTTACAGTTTAAGAATTTAATTACGCAAGCTACTAATAATTATGTAACCTTTACTACATATTTTTAGAATTTTAACATATGTACAAGATTAATTGTGAGAAATATTTACAAACTAATTTACTATCAGTTTATGTGTACTAATACTTTTATCAGTTTGTAAGGAAATAAAATAAGTTCCTACAATCAAATTAGGGTTTATTGTTTTTCTGGTTTCATTAATTGAACCAGTATAAATATTTTCACCAAGGATGTTATAAATATTAATCTTTGCATGATTAAACTTATTTAATTTAATAGTAATTTCTTTTCCATTTGTTGGGTTGGGGAAAATAGTAAAATTAGTATTGCTGCTATATTCATCAATACTTAACGAGCAACTCATAGGTTGAGGATTAAATTCTGAGGGAAGTCCTGCTTCAAGATCCTCTAAAGTTTCATAGGGACTGATGTTAGACTTAACCATCATATTATCTGGTCCGATAAGACAGAGTGCAGGATAATACATGGGGTCAAAATCGGCATTGACATCAATTGCACCACCATCTCTACTAACTGCAGGGGCATGATTAAATTCTTCACCTCCATAGGTGCCTTCAAATGCAATTACATCTTCATCTTTATCATAGCCGGCATTTATTGCTATACAAAATACATCACCTTCGTTACATCCATATTTATCATAAAATTCATTAAATATGGGGATAAGGCTTTGGCAACCACCACAGGCTATATAAAAGAAATCTATCAAAACATATTTTCCCTCTGCCGTAATAGAATATAAATTATGAACATTTCCACGTACATCAGTTACTGTGAAGTCATTGACAATATCTCCTTCTTCATAGTTATTTATCTGAGCATGGCTCAATTGAAAAGTTATTAATAAAATAATAAGTAGAAATATTCGCTTCATCTGAATAATTTTAAAAATAGAGTTTGTTAAAAAGAGGTAGTTATATTAAAAGTTAAACCAGTCGCAGGGGGTACTATTCTACAAACTCCACCAACACACAATAAGCCTCCTCTAGTTCTACCATAACTTAAAGCAAAACGACTTCTGTTTTTCGAGAAACTTCCACCTACATTATAATAATGATCTTGATGTTCTTCGTTTTCATTGCCGTAATTATACATATCATTAACGTAAAAAGATAAATTGGTATTTACATTAAATTCTGCAGTAGTTGCTGCCCAATTTCCTTTTTTATCATAATCTCCTTCTGCCCAAAGATGTTGTGCTTCCAATCTAATGGAACTTTTTGGTGTTAATTTATAGGTGGTTTCTCCAATCAACATATTTGATTTAACAATGCTACCTTCTTGTTCGATAACTTCTTGATTATAATACGAATTAACATAGGTAAAAATCGCTGAAGTTTTTTTAGAGAATTTCTTACGAATTTCAATATTGGCATCTCTAAAATATAATTGATCAGTACCCAAGAAATTTACTTCTGCTCTTTGAAATTCCACATTATATTTAGCATCTAGGCCATACCAATTAGAATAGTTTAATGCCAACTTGGTGCCATATTTACCCCCTAATGTAGTTCCTTTTTTAATTTTGTAATACAAATCTATTTGTCCACCTATTTCACCCGCTTTTTGTTGTGATGCATTAATGCTTAGATCTGACTGTGCTTGATATACATATATATTTGTCAATGTATAATCATGTTGTTTTGTAAGTCCAGGCAGATAGTTGACAATTTGTTCATTGTATAGATTTCCTGCAGCTTCTCTATCAGAATAGAAATTCATATTTTCTAATCTACGTAGTGTTGCATTTACACCAAAACCTTTTTGAGAATAACCTAATTCGAATAAAAGAGCATTTCCATAAAAAAGGTTTTTATCATATATGACATTTTCAGCTACTAACGCATCTTTACTTTTTACAACAGCTTCTATATTAGAGTAAAAATTATTTTTTGCAAATTGCAGCCTTCCTGAATAGGCTTGCGTAGCTGGTTGAAACTCCTCATTAGTTGTAGTAACACCTTGATATCGATTCAAAATACTTGCTCCTAGCTGAAAAGTTATATTTTCTGATGAAAGGTCAAAATTAGAATCAAAACCAGCAATGTTTCCATTAGAAACTTCAAAACCTGTTCTTTGATTTCCATATAAAGCTGTTAATGATATCTTGTCAGTTGGTCGATACGATATTTTGGCACCTCTAATGGCATTGTTAATACCTAATTGTCGATCTTCCCATGAACGAAAAATGAGTCCATTTCCAAATTGTCCGTAGAAATAACCTAAAGTCATATCCCATTTGTCACGTGTATATGAAGCGAAATAAGTGCCAATATTTATAGGTTGATCATATTTTGGTGAAAAGTTTAACAGGTGTTGCGGGGCATAACCTTCAGCTTGGATACCAAATGTGAAGTTTTCTACTCCATACTCTATTTTTAGATAATTGTTTGATCTGAATCTATCTTCTTCTGTAAAATCACCCGTAACTTCATCATCGACATAATACTGTGAGTTTGATTCGATTCCTATACTATAATATTGTTCTGTTTGAGCAACACTGTTTAGAAAATATAACGAAACTAGGACTACAAATAGGTTGCGAAATTGCATAATGTTTGGTTAGTTTGGTGCTTTTTTATTATAGCAAAAGCTATAGATACTTAATTATTGAAATGATTGAAATTTCTCATAAAGCTCTTGTTCCGCCCCAGGTGTATATCCAGAGTGTGTGTAAACTACTTTACCGTTTTTAACAATTATAACATAAGGAACAGATGCGATATTCATAGCACGTTTTAATTTTTGATTGGTGTCTAATAAAACTTCATATTCCCAACCTTTACCGTTAATCATAGGCTTAATACGTGATTTAGTTCTTGCATCATCAATAGAAATAGCAATTAATTCAAAGTCAAATTCATCTTGAAGGTCTTCATATTCTTCTGCAATTGCATCTAGCTCATTGATACAAGGAACACACCAAGTTGCCCAAAAATCAAACACTAAAACTTTGTCTTTGCTCAACTCTTGAATAGATATTAATTGACCATCTATATTTTTTAATTGGATATCAGGCAGTGAGCTTTGTGCATTAATAAATGTCGCGGTTATTAGAAAAACAAAAAGAATACTAATTTTTTTGATCATGTTGTTCATTGTGAGGATTTTCATTTATAATTGTGTTTCAAATTATTAATATGCAATAATACTAATTTTTAATACATTTGCATCGAATTATTTTTTAACAAAATCTATTCCAAACTGATGAAAACAAGGTATATATTTATTTTTGGATTAATTTTTTTCGGTTTATTTTCTTGTAATAATGAAGATATAACTGAAATTACAGCTATAAAGTTATTATCTAGTGACGTTCAATTGTTGATAAATCAGGAGTTTAGTTTTGAGGTAAAAGCTAATAATTCTGATATAATTACAAAAGATGCCATTATTAGAGTTGATGGAGAAATTATTGTCAATGGGGTGTTTAGCTCTTCTGAACCAGGAGAATTTGAAGTACAAGCTTTTTATCAAGACTTTGAAAGTGAAATAGTTAATATTAGTGCTGTTTATCCTTCTGGATATATTCAGAATGTTCTTGTTGAAGATTATACTGGAACTTGGTGTGTAA
>JAUVBX010000009.1 GCA_030590985.1 Lutibacter sp.
ACCGAACTACAAATTTTGTGTTACGGTAATGATATTTCACAATATGACGTCTCTTTATCGGATGGTAAACTAATTCACATCCGTAAAACAGAAAATCCTAATTATCTTTTTGTTTTAATGGATACAAAAGAGGTACAAACTGGTGTATTTCAGATTAATTTTCAGAAAAAAGGAGAAACTATTTTCACTAAAGACTATGAATTAAAAAAGCGATCTGACAACTCACGTTTGCGAAAAGGTTTTGATTCTAGTGATGTAATTTATCTCCTTATGCCAGACCGTTTTGCCAATGGAAATCCTGATAATGATTCTCATCCTGATGTAATTGAAAAAGTTAATCGAAAATTTGACGGAGGTCGTCATGGTGGTGATATTCAAGGAATTATTAATCATCTAGATTATCTAGATGATTTAGGAGTTACAGCCATTTGGAGCACACCACTTCTAGAGGATAACGAGCCTACATATTCCTATCATACCTATGCGCAAAGTGATTATTATAAAATTGATCCACGCTACGGTACAAATGATGATTACAAACGCTTGGGAAACGAAATGCACAAAAAAAATATGAAACTCATCATGGATTATGTAACCAATCATTGGGGCAGTAAACATTGGATGATTCAAGATTTACCTACTAAAGATTGGATTCATTTTTGGAAAAATGGTGAAAAAGGTTTCCAACGCAGTAACTATAGAATGTCAACACAATTCGATAATAATGCCTCTGATTATGATGCCAAAGCTTGTATGAATGGATGGTTTGACACTACAATGCCTGATATGAATCAAGCAAATCCATTACTCTTAAAATACATGATTCAAAATGCTATTTGGTGGATAGAATTTGCGAATTTGGATGGATTACGAGTGGACACTTATTCTTATAACGATAAAGAAAGTATCGCCAAATGGACCAAAGCCATCATGAATGAATATCCTAATTTTAATATCGTTGGCGAAGTTTGGATGCACAACCAAGCACAAATGGCCTATTGGCAAAAAGATTCTAAGGTTGGAGCTATCGACAACTTTAACTCCTATTGTCCATCTGTAATGGATTTCACCTTACACGACGCTATATACACCATGTTTAATGAAGATGATATGGGTTGGAATCAAGGTATGATGAAAGCCTACGACAACTTTACAAATGACTTTTTATATCCAGACATCAATGCTATTTTAGTTTTTGCGGGTAATCATGACATCACTAGAATTAATGAATATTATAATGGCAATATTGATAAATATAAATTAACCATGACACTAGTATTAACTACTCGCGGTATTCCTCAATTGTATTATGCTGATGAAATTGGGATGTTAGGCAACAAAGAAAAAAATGGCGATGGAGATTTACGAAAAGATTTTCCTGGTGGATGGCAAGATGATACTCAAAATGCTTTTACAGAAAAAGGACGAACCATCAAACAAAATGAATATCATTCTTTTACTAAAAAACTTCTACAATGGCGTAAAAAAAATTCCGTTATACATACAGGAAAATTATTACAATATGTTCCTGTAAATAATGTATATGTTTATTTTAGATATACGGATACAAAAACTGTAATGGTAATTATTAATAATAGTACTAAAGAACAAACTATTGATTGGGCTCGTTATAGAGAAGGTATTAGTACATTTGTAAAGGGTACAGAAATTATATCAGAAAAAGAATTAACAATCGGAGAAAAACTAAATATCGGCCAAAAAAAATCAATGATTATTAATCTCAAATAGTAGTAATTTTGAGTTATTCAAGTATTTAATTAAATATTATTATGTCTAAAAAAACGAAAAAAGGAATTATTGCAATACTTACTGGAGGTGGTGATGTTCCTGGTTTAAACCCTGCAATTAGGGCAATTACAATTAGAGCAACCCGTGAAGGTTACAAAGTAATTGGTTTAAGAAGAGGTTGGGCTGGTATTATAGAACTGATTCAAGATAAAAAAGCAGACAATAGCAACAACTATATCGAACTTACAGAAAATATTGTTAACAGAGCCGGACGAACTGGCGGAACATTTTTGCATAGTTCAAGAACACGCCCAAGTCATTTGCCTTTTGCGAATGTACCAGATCACCTTAAAGACACCTACAAGGAAGAGATAAATGATGTCACGCCTGATGTTATAAAAAATCTGGATTATTTGGGTATAGACTATCTTATTCCCATAGGTGGTGACGACACTTTAAGTTATGGTGTCAGATTGAGCAGAGAAGGTGTTAAAGTTGTAGCAATTCCTAAAACAATGGATAATGATGTTCCTGGTACAGACTATTGTATTGGTTTTAGCACCTGTATTACTCGGACAATAAATATGACCAATACGTTGCGAACTTCAGCAGGCTCTCATGAACGTTTCTTAGTCCTTGAGGTTTTTGGTCGTTATGCTGGTTTTACCGCAATGCTACCGACAATGGCAGGAGCTGCAAACCGTTGTGTTATACCTGAGCATAAATTTGATATTAATAATCTTACTGAATTATTAATTGAAGATAGATTTAAAAATCCAAGTCAGTATTCTGTTGTGCTGGTCTCTGAAGGAGCAAGTTTTATTGGTTCTGAAATGACTTTCAAGGATGCTGAGAAAGATCAATATGGACATGCAAAATTAGGTGGTATAGGGGAACTAGTTTCTGCAAAACTAAAAGAATTGTCTCCAATGTATAACAAGGGTAAATATATAAATGTCATCAACCAAAGACTTGGATATTTAGTGCGTGGAGGAGATCCCGATGCCATTGACTCAATTGTGCCTATGGCATTTGGAAACCTAGCATTAGATTTAATTTTAAAAGGAGTTCATGGAAGATTGGTTGTCCTAAAAAATGGCCGATATGATAATATGCCAATTGATATAGTTACAAGTTCATCGAAAACTGTCAATATTGAAAAATTTTATAATACGGATAGATTAAGACCTTTTTATAATAGTTTTGAAATGAACCCAATGTTTGTAATGACTAGTGAATAGACAAATGATATCTATAAAATGAAAGTCAAATTATCATTATTACACAAAAACAATTCCCTTCTTAAGGGAGGAATTAAATCTTACATTTAATAATATTTTTCCAATGAAATCAATACAACTATTTTTACTAATATTATCCTTAGTTTTCGTTACCTGTAAAACATCACAAGAAAATAACCAACCTGTTAGCAAAGGACTTGCTAGTCCAGTTTATTTGAATAAAGATAAAACAGAAATTTTTCTTGCCGATTATATATTAGATGTCTCAAAGATTGATTCTATAAAAACATCAAAATATTTTGAATCAATTTTATCAGATAATAACAACAAACTTTATATTACGCCAGGTATATATTTTAAACCCATCCAAAACCTGACTCTATATGTTGATGGAACAAATTATGATATTCCACTATTTAAAAACACGAATAAAAAAGCAGTATTCAGTATTCCAAAAAATAAAAAGAACAAAAGTGTATCTTTCAAGAGTCAAATTGTGGGTTGGCAAAATGTTCCTATGGAAGATAAAATCACCCATTGGGAATATAAAACCAATTTAGCTCCAGGAAAATACCAATACTTATTTGTTGTTAACGGCAAAGAACAATTAGATTCTAATAATCCTAATAAAGTTAGTAATGGAATGGGTGGTTATAATTCTGTTTTTGAAATTGAGGACAAATCAGATAAAACACCTTTTTTAATTTCTGAAACACAAACAGGAGATTCTTTTACGCTAACATCCGAAAATGTTATAGAAGAAACCCTTGTATATATTGGAAACGAACGCCTATCAAAAGAATATATCAAAATTGATAGCGATGCACACAGAATCACTATAAGTATCCCTTCAACAATACAAGAAAAAACAAGTATTCGCATTTTCGCCTATAACTTTTTCGGACGTGGAAATGATGTACTAATCCCAATAAATAAAGGAAAAGTTATCAGTAATCCCCAAGACTTAGCACGAACAGATTTTCATACACAAATCATGTATTTTTTGCTTGTTGACCGTTTTTTAGATGGTGATAAGAGCAATACTAAACCTGTAGAAAGTGATAGCATTTTACCCAAGGCTAACTATATGGGTGGTGATTTACAAGGAGTTGTCGATAAAATTGAATCCGGTTATTTTACAGAATTAGGAGTGAATACCATTTGGTTATCACCTATCACTCAAAATCCTGAAGGTGCTTTCGGTTTTTGGCCTGATCCTATAAGTAAATTCTCGGGTTATCATGGCTATTGGCCAATTTCAAATACCAAAATTGACTACAGATTTGGTAATGATATAGTATTTAAAGATTTAATCGATAAAGCACATCATAAAAATTTCAATGTGCTTTTAGATTATGTAGCTAATCATATACATCAAGAACATCCTCTTTATAAAGAACATCCAGATTGGGCAACAAGTATGTATTTGCCTGATGGTACACGCAATTTAGAAAAATGGGATTCGCATCGTTTAACAACTTGGTTTGATACGTTTTTACCAACTCTAGATTTCTCAAAACATGAAGTTGTAGAGACCATGACAGATTCAGCAGCTTATTGGGTAACAGCGTTTGATTTAGATGGATTTCGACACGATGCAACCAAACACATTCAATTAGATTTTTGGCGGACCTTAACCAATAAAGTAAAAAACAGAACGGATAGACCCATTTATCAAATTGGTGAAACTTATGGTAGTCCAGAATTGATTCGTAGCTATGTAAATACAGGTATGTTAGATGGCCAATTTAACTTTAATTTATATGATGCTTCAGTTGCTGTTTTTGCAACCGATGATGAACCCATTAGTCGATTATCAGATGCTTTAAAAGAAAGCTTAACCTATTATGGCAGTCATCATTTAATGGGAAATATTACCGGTAATCAAGATCGAGCACGATTTATTAGCTATGCTTCGGGTGATGTTAAATTTGATGAAGATGCTAAAAAAGCAGGTTGGACTCGTAAGATCGAAATGAGTGATACAACAGCCTATGATAAATTAGCTATGTTACATGCTTTTAATTTGACAACTCCTGGAATACCTTGCATTTATTATGGGGATGAATATGGCAGTATTGGTGCAAATGACCCAGATAACCGTCGTATGATGAAATTTAACGGTATAGATAAACATGAATTAGCACTTAAAGAACAAGTCACAGAACTAATACACTTACGTAAAAATTCTATGGCACTTCTTTATGGAAGTACTAGTATAAAAACAGATGGAAATGTCTTAATTATTAAGCGACAATATTTTGATGAAGTTATCTATTCTATTTTTAATAAATCTGATAAAATTTATACTTTTGAAAATCATACTATACAACCTGCTTCGTTTGAAATAATAAAATAAGTATTAGATGTTAAACTAAAAAATCTAACCAATAAAACCTTGCGCTCTTTAGGGCAAAAAACAATCATAAACTAAATAAAATGAAAAAACTCAGCATCCTATTTATAGCATTAAGTCTATTGATATCCTGTAAAACAGATAAAAAAACAGCAGAAATTATTTCTAAAAAAACACCTATAGTTACCCAAGAAATGATGGAAACAGCCATCATTTACGAAGCTAATATTCGTCAGTATTCTCCTGAAGGAAGTTTCACTGAATTTACTAAAGATATTCCTGTCTTAAAAGAATTAGGAGTGAAAATTATCTGGTTAATGCCCGTACATCCTATTTCGATGACTAAAAGAAAAGCTACTGGCGATACTTTTGTGTCGGATATTAAAGATCCCGAAGAACGTAAAAAATATTTAGGTAGTTATTATGCGGTATCCGATTACCGTGGCGTGAGTTCAGATTATGGAACAAAAGATGATTTACGTGATTTAATCAAAACAGCACATGAGAATGAGATGTTAGTTATTTTAGATTGGGTACCAAATCATACAGGTTGGGATCATAGTTGGATAAAAGAACATCCTGAATTCTATACAAAAAATGCTAAAGGTGAAATTACAGAACCTCTAAATGAGGACGGCACTCCAGTTGGATGGCAAGATGTAGCTGATCTAGATTATTCAAATGAAGGCTTACGTAAAGCCATGATTGCTGATCTACAATATTGGTTGAAAGATGAAAATATAGATGGTTTTAGATGTGATGTTGCAGGTAGTCTTCCTATCGAATTTTGGCAAGAAGCGGTACCTCAACTTCGTGACACAAAAGATATATTTATGTTAGCTGAAGCATGGGAACCTGAATTACTCAAAGGAACCAATTTATTTGACATGTGTTATGGTTGGGAAAGTCACTTCTTAATGGTTGACATTGCTAAAGGGAAAAAATCTGTTAAAGATTGGGATCAGTACATGGTTAAAATGGATACTTTCTATGAAAAAGATGACATCATTATGAATTTTACCGTGAATCATGATGAGAATTCATGGAAAGGTACTGTAAAAGAGAGTTTTGGTGATGCTGATGAAGTAATGGCAGTATTATCTTATGTTACACCCGGAATGCCTCTAATTTACAGTGGACAAGAGTATGATTTAAACCATAAACTAAAATTCTTTGAAAAAGATAGTATCCCAAAAACCAAAGGAAAATATTTTGATTTATATTCGAAGTTACAAAGTTTAAAAGTAAAAAATGCTGCATTAAATGGAGGTAAAGATGCTGCATCCTGTCAAAGAATTAAAACATCAGACGATGAACATATTTTAGCTTTTACAAGAGAAAAAAATGGAAAACAAATTAGTTTCATTGCCAACTTATCTGACAAGTCTACAACATTTACAATAGATTATGAAGCTACTGTAAAAAACTTTTTCACAGGAAAAAATGAAACTTATAAAAAAGGACAAGAAATAAATCTTACTCCTTGGAGTTATTTACTTCTTGAGAATTAGCATGTGATAATAAAAGCTTTTGTTTATGCTGTTTCATAATGTTTTTAATAATAGTGAAAATGCGAATTTTTATTGATTTATTGTTAATAACAAATTGATCAAAATTAGTAATTAATTCTTTATGTGATTCTCTATAACTAATCTCTCCTTTCATATGAATACTTTCTAACAAAGTAGCTAAATGCTTTTCATGTGTCTGTAATTCAAGAATCAATAAATTACATTTCTTACTTGACTCAGCTAAACTTTGATTTAAGACCCTTGTATCAGGTAATAATTCAACTTTACATAAATCTATAAAAAAAGTACTCAATAAATCTTGTAAAAACCGCTGTTCATCAAGTATAAATTCCAAGTCAGCAATACACTTTTGTGTAATCGTGTGTAATGTGAAAAGATTTTCTTTCTTTTTGGCCATATCAACAACAATACGTTTCATTTTACAGATATTTAATGAAAAAATATACAAAATACAAACACCTGAAAACAAATAATCTAAGGAATCAAGTGTCTGTATATAACTTTAAACAACTTCAATTATTTTGTGATGACTCAATTCTTGAAATTCCTTTTTTAATAGCTGTAGTTTTAACATACCATCATCATAGTGAGCTGTAATTTCAGCATCTTTGGCAACATTATCAGGTAACAACAAAGATCGCGTAAAAGATTTACAGGTAAATTCTTTGTGAATAAATTTATCCGTTTCTTCCTTTTTTTCAATTTCTTTCTCTGCAGAAATATTCAAAACTCCATCATCAATTGTGATAATAAAATCTTTTCTTGAAAAACCTGGAACAGCAATCTCAATTTCAAAATTATCTGTATTTTCAACAACATTTATTGCTGGAAATAAATCTCTCTTTATGAAAAAGTCTTCTACTGGCCACCTGTCCATATCAAAAAAATTTGAAATTGAAGGACTTAGCCAAGATACTCTAGGTGCTTTTGATTTTGTAGGTATCATACTAAACAAATTTTTAAATTAATAATTCAAAGGTAACCTGTTATTACACAAAAAAGCAATGATTTACATCATCAATAAAACTGATTTTGCTCAATAACAAAAGAAACGGAAAATTTTCATTCTCCGTTTCTAAATAAAGTCATCACTCAATTTACTACATCGATAAAAAATTGATGCTACTGTAATTCTTATGAGAAAATTAAGAATACCTTTTTATCAATTAAATTTAGCGAAAACTCTATGTAAAATTCTGTATATTAAAATAACGGTGTATAAACCCCAAATAGTACTCCTCATACTTTAATAAAACAGTTATTCACACTTTCAATAACAAAAACATCACCAAAACATCTACCTATCGTCAACCACAAATTTCAATGATTTATTAATATAACACAATGATGTTAATCATTAAATCTAATGATTATTGTCATTTACAGAAAAAAGTAAAAAAACATATTTAACGCACTTGCATTAATCCTTTTTTATCAATTACCTTAACAAAAGTTCTACTAGTTTGAATATAACCTTCATCTTTAAAATCAGAAAGTGTTCTAATTAATGTTTCTTTTGCAATTCCGGTAAGATTAGCTAGATCCACTCTAGAAATAATAATTTTGTTTAGAGGATTATTTGAGACCAATAACAAGAGTGATTTTGCAGTACGACCCCTCACGGAATCATAGGCTACTTGAAGCAACTTTTCTTTAGTATTTTTTATATTATTCGCAAGTAATTCTAATAATTCAAGTGCTATATTTGAATTAAATGCAAGAATTGAAATAATTTCTGACTTTTCAATTCTAATAATTTTTGTTGTCTCTAGCGCTTCAGCATTTTCTGTATGAGGAAAATCACCTAAGGATGAGGTATAACCAATAAATTGCTTAGTTGCGTAAAAACCAGTTATTAGTTCTTTTCCATCTTCAGTCGTCTTAAAAGTTTTTATCAATCCATTTTTTACTAAAAATAAATGATTACTTCTATTTCCTTCACAAAATAAACTATCCCCTTTTTGATACTTTTTTGTAGGTCTTTTAAGAAATATTTTGATAAGTCCTTCTATATCTTTTACAACAATATTTGCTTGTTCTTTATCAATGCTTTTATGGGCTTTATCAGAATATTTTTTTATAATTTCCACTTTTTTTAATCTAATTGATATAGCCATTAACAATTCTGATTCTTCAAAAGGCTTAGTTAAATAATCATCAGCACCAAGATCCATCCCTTTTCTGATATCTGAATGATTGGTTTTAGCAGTTAAAAAAATAAAAGGAATCCCAGCTAATTTTTTATTCTTTGATAGTATTTGGTAAACTCCATAACCATCTAATTTAGGCATCATTATATCACAGACTATTATATCTGGAGGGTCTTTAATTGCTACTTCTACCCCAATTTTTCCATTAGAAGCTGTTGTTACTTTATAATCAGCAAATTGTAAAATTTCAGCTGTATTTTCACGAACAATTTTATCGTCTTCTATAAATAACACATGCTTTTTCATGTTGCTATATTTTTGGGTAATTCTACTATAAATGTTGTACCCTCATTTTCTTTACTTCTAAATTGTATCATTCCACCTAAACCTTCAATATTGGCTTTTACAATATTTAAACCAATACCGGTTCCTTGTAAATGTGAAACATTCGAAGCTCTGAAAAATCGTTTAAATATATTTTTCTGATCTATTTTTGGAATACCAATACCTTTGTCAGAAATTATTATTTTTATGTACTCACTAGATGTCACAGTAACATCTATTGGACTATACTCAGGAGAATACTTAATTGCATTAAAAAGTATATTTGATATGATTATCTGTACAATTTTCTTATCCTGATAAATGTTAGGACATATTTCACAAGGTGAATAATTAATACTTTGACCTGTTTTTAATAATGAATTAGTTTTATTAATTATTTCTTTCATCAATTTATTGAACTCAAAACTTGAAAATTTATAATGTATATCTCCGGTGTCCAATCTTTCTAGAGACATAAAATCATTTAAAATATTATTTAAATGATTTACCATCGTTTTGATTACACCTACATGCTTTGTGATATCACTTTGATTATTAGTTTTGAATTTATCTATAAGTGTGGCTGATGTAAGAATGCCACTTAATGGCGTGCGAAATTCATGTGAAGCAAGAGACAAAAATTTAGTTTTTAATTGACTTAATTCTCGTTCAGCTAGTAATGATTTTCTTAGTTTATTTCTCGCTCTTACCTTTTGTTGAACTTCTACTTCTAAATCATTGTTAGTTTGGCTCAATCTATTTACCATTCCTTCTAATTCTGTAGTCTTATCATTAACTTTTTCTTGTAATTTAGTCTTTTCAATTTGAATTTGTTTTTCTTTTTCTTTTCTTCTACTTATATCAGAGATATAGGCCTTAGCATATTTTTCGCCATTATATTCAAATAAATTTAATCTGAGTTCTAGAGCTACTTTACTTCCATTTTTATGTAAACCTTCAACTTCTCTAGCATTTTCGAAAGCTAGATAACTAGGATCTTTAAAATAAGCCAAGTAATGCTTTCTGTGGATTTTATGTAAAGGTTTTGGTAAGAAAATATGTAAATCTTTGCCTATTAGTTCTTCTATTTTATAACCAAGACAGTTCTCAATAGCTTTATTGGCTACAATAATTTTCGCATTACTATCTGTAAGTAGTACACCTTCTAAGGTCGTACTAAAAGCAACTTTAAGCATATTTTCAATTCCATCGAACATAATTAATTCGTTTATATTAAATTAATGTTCTTTGGGGAGTCAACAAAATAAGGAGGGGGAAAACAAATTTAGTGAAAAAACAATTATCAATCAACTATTCAATCGATAATCTCAAGTAAAATGATGTTAATTATGATTATAATCATTATAACTGATGATTCTTATCATTTTGATAACAATTATTAAATTTAAAATATTAATCACCTCTATTGTAAAATATTTTATAAAAAGCTTTAATTATTTATACAATTTTTTTATAGTTTAGCCACTTCATGAGTACCAAAGAAAAAATACAAGAACAAATAGATTTACTGGAGAAAAAAGTAGATCAACATGAGATTATTTTGCACAATGATGATGTCAATACCTTTGATTTTGTTATTGACGCATTGATAGATGTATGTGAACATACATTAATACAAGCGGAGCAATGTACTATCTTGGTACATTACAAAGGTAAAGCATCTGTTAAATCAGGGGCGTATAAAGAATTAGAATCTCGATGCTCCAAGCTTTTAGAACTAGGACTTTCTGCTGAAATAGTATAACTACACAAATATTTTTCACATTTCACTATACCAAAAATAATATTTCGTTTATATTTGCAGCCTTAATTCGGCCACGTGGCGCAACTGAATAGCGCACTTGATTACGGCTCAAGAGGTTACAGGTTTGAATCCTGTCGTGGTCACAAGAAAAGAAAACTCAACATGCAGGTGTTGGGTTTTTTAGTTTTATAGCAGACTCAAATGAAATTTGAGAGATGACTATAAAACTAATAAGCCACAGAAACCATTGGTTTCTGAGTTTTATTTTCGGAATTTTGAACGCAATCAGGATTACCGATAGGTAATCCTGTAATAAAACTACTTTCTTACTTTTTCAATCCCAATTTATGTCCAGCAATAGCATAATACAAAATAATAAGGTACAAAGGAAGTAATATCCAATAACCTGAAGTTGCTGCTTGAGCTGTCGCTTCTGCCTCACTTAAGCCCTGAGCAACCAAATCTATTGTTTTAGTATCAACAAACCTACCATATAGCGGTGGTATGATGGCTCCACCTGCAATAGCCATAATTAACAAGGCAGAGGCAGTCTTGGTAAATTTACCTAATCCCTCCAATGTAAGTGGCCATACAGCAGGCCAAACTAAAGCATTAGCAACTCCTAGAGCAGCTACAAAAATCACTGAAGTAAAACCAGATGTAAATACTATTAAAAAAGTAAGAATAATACCTAAAATAGCACTTGCTTTTAAGGCAAAGGCTTGACTCATGTATTTTGGAATTAAGAAAATACCCAAAGCATAGGTAAAAACCATAGCCATTAATGTAAATGTGGTAAAAAATTTAGCTTCTTCTCCTGATATACCCAAGGAAATACCATAAGCAATAATCGTATCACCAGCAACTACCTCTGCGCCAACATATACAAAAAGAGTTAATACCCCCAACCAAAGATGTGGAAATTGAAAAATACTCGTTTTAGATGTTTTTTCATCAGTTTCTTCAATTGGCTCAGCCTCCACATGTGGAAGAGGTGCGCCCAAAATTAAAACCCCTAATACAAATAAAACAATAGCCATTACTATATAAGGAGTTACCACACTATCAGCCATAGTATTTAGTAATTCAATTTTATCGGCATTATCAACTGTACCAAGTTTTTCATTTACTTCATCTATTCCTGAAAGCAATAAAGCACCAAAAATAAGAGAACCCAATGCTCCTGCAACCTTATTTGCAATTCCCATGATGGCTATGCGTTTAGCAGCACTTTCAATTGGTCCAAGAATTGTAATATAAGGATTAGCAGCTGTTTGAAGTAGTGTCATACCCGTACCTTGAATAAAAATTCCTAGCAAAAATATCCAATATGTTCTCGCTCCTGCTGCAGGGATAAAAACCAATGAACCTAGAGCCATAATTATTAAACCTAATGACATCCCTTTTCTGAATCCAATTCGCTCTAAAACGTAAGACGAAGGTAATGCCATTACTACATAAGAAATATAAAAAGCAGAAGCAACTAAATATGATTGCGTAACTGTCAATTCATTAATTGTTTTCATAAATGGAATAAGCGCTCCATTTATCCAAGTTACAAATCCAAAAATAAAAAATAATCCTGCAATTATTATGATAGGAATAAGTGATTTATTAGCCTGTTTAGTTGAGTATTCTGATGTATTTGACATATTAGAATGGTTTAATTTTCAATTAAGTTTTAAAAGAATTTAAAAATATTTTTTAAGGCTTAAAAGTATGCTTATTTTTTAAACTAGTGAAAGTTTAATAAAAGATGCTTAATTTATATATTGTATGATGCGATTTTATAAAGATGTCCTATCTTTGAATTTTTAGCATTAATTATAATAAAAAGTAATTAAATTATGATTTTAATAGCAGACGGAGGTTCAACAAAAGCAGATTGGATAGCTTTAGACGACAATAAAAAAGAACTTTTTAGAACACGTACTAAAGGATTAAACCCTGCAATACTTTCCCAAAAAGAACTGTATGATAGAATCATTGATAACTTTGAAATAACAAAACAAGAAGAAAAGGTAGAAGAAATCTATTTTTATGGTGCAGGTTGTGGTACTCCTGAACCTACAGCCTTGTTAAAAAAAGTATTTGAATCAATTTTTGTAAATGCAAAAGTTGCTGTAGAAGAAGATATGTTAGCTGCAGTCTATGCGGCATCTGCTGGTAAAGAATCAATAGTCTGTATTTTAGGAACGGGCTCTAACTCTTGTTATTACGATGGTGAAAAAGCACATCAAAATGTGGCTTCTTTAGGTTATATATTAATGGATGAAGCTAGTGGTAATTATTTTGGCAAACGTCTTATCATAGATTACTTTTATAACAAAATGCCTCAAAATATCGCTAAAAAGTTTGAAACTACTTATGATGTAACTCCAGATGAAATAAAATTGAATTTATACCAAAAAGAGAGTCCAAATGCTTATTTAGGGAACTTTGCTGAATTTATGTTTGAATTTAAAGAAAGTGATTATATTCATCAAATACTAGAAGAAGGGTTTTCAACTTTTTTTGAATACCGTATTCTACCATACAAAAAACCAATGAGCATTCCAATATATTTCATAGGCTCAATTGCCTATTTTTTCGAGTCTATTTTACAAGAAGTTGCTGAAAAATATGGTTTAAAAGTTACTGGAATATTACGAAGACCTATTGATAATCTAATTGCTTATCATCAAAAATAATTAGTAACTAATCTAAATTTCTACTGTCCTAATCTTTCTATAATTCTTTCAATTATCACTGAAGTATCTAGAAGCATTAAACTTAGCACACCTGCCACAATAATTAATTTTAAAAGATTATGTAAAAAAATATATCGTCTTTTATTAGCACTAAACCAAACCAAAATTCCTACCATAGTTAATCCCATAACTGCAAAAGCAAAATAAATATTCATATAGCCTATTTCAGGATAATGCAACAAAAAGTATATAGGAATTAATGTCAAAAGAACTATTAATGAAACTAATAATCTAGTAAAGTGTTCACCATATTTCACAACTATTGTTTCATAATTAAAAAGCATATCTCCTTTAAGATTTTCTAAATCTTTAACCAACTCTCGAATAAGTAAAACAAAAAACAAAAATCCTGCATGAGCAAAGATAATTTCTGAGAAATTCTTATAATATGCAAAAACAGCAAAAAATGGGAGAATGGTTAGAAATGCTCCTCCAAAAAGACCTGTTAATGGATATCTTTTTAGTTTGTGTGAATATAACCAAATCAAAAATATATATATCGAAAAAAACAAGCCGGCTCTCCAAGAAACCAATAAGCCAAAACTCAAACCTAAAAAATTCAAAATAAAATAACTATACAACTTAGTCTGTTGACTTATAAAAGTGTCTATTTGAGTTTTTATGGGTCTATTAATTGCATCTTTACCTTCATCATAAAAATGATTGATGATATATCCTCCAGCGACTACACTAGCAGTCGCAAAAAGAAGCGCCCAAAGTTTATAATCAAATACCACTGTGCTTAAAGGTTTATTGGGTGCAAACACAAAGATGGCTGATAAAAATTGTGCCAATAGCATTACCACAATATTATAGCCTCTAACCACTGAAAATAAACTAAAAAATTTATAGTAGAAGGGTGCTTTACGCTTCGTATTTATATTTGCTTCTTTTAATAAATCCACTGTTAATAAGTACCAAATAGTATAGAATAAAACTAATCACTAATCGAATGGTGAATATATTTAATATTTGGAATTTTGTTAGTTAGAATTCTTAATCGTTAGTATTTCAAAACCTATAAACTAATTCTAATTTATAATCCTTGAGTAATTCTAAGGTATTATTATAATCTTCTGTAAAGCCAAGGAAATAGCCACCTCCACCAGATCCACATAATTTTAAATAATAGTCATCTGAGTCTAAACCTTTTTGCCAAATCTGATGGAAACTTTGTGGTATCATCGGTTTAAAATTACCTAATACTACTTTAGATAATTGTTTGACATTTGTAAATAATGATGAAACATCTCCTTGTAAAAAGTCACTAATGCAAGCATCCGTGTAAATTGCAAACTCTTCGCTTATCATTTTTCTAAAACCTTCATTTTTCATTTTATCCATAAAGATTTCTACCATGGTTGCCGTCTCTCCTACTTGTTCTGAATCCATTAAGAAAACAGCCCCTTTTCCTTCTTTCTGAGAAGGAATACCTGTTGCCTCCAAATCGGTTTTAGAATTAATTAAAATCGGTAAACTCAAGTAACTGTTAAGTGGATCTAAACCTGAACTTGTTCCATGAAAAAAAGATTCCATCAAACTAAAAGTCTCTTTTAGTTTTAACAACTTTTCTCTTGTAAGATTTTCTAAAATTGTAATTTTATTTATCGCATACTTATCATAAATAGCTGCTACTAATGCTCCTGAACTTCCTACACCATATCCTTGTGGAATACTAGAGTCAAAATACATTCCATCATTAATGTCACTATTAAATTGATTCCATCTGAAATCGACAATATCCGTATCAATAGCTCTCAAATAGGTATAAAACCGTATCAAACTCAGATTTGATTCCTTTTGTAAATCTGATAATTCAGTTGCTTTTTGTAAGGCACCCTTATAAGAATTAAAAGGAATTGCTAATCCTTTAGAATCTTTAATAATACCATACTCTCCAAAAAGAAGGATTTTTGCGTAAAATAAGGGTCCTTTCATATCTAGTGTTTATATACCGAACTTTGGTAAAAACTGATTTTTTTAATCCTTAGGCAAATGTATTGAATTTTTACCAAATGGAAACTATATAATAGTACTAACCAACATTTTCAATAGCTTCAACCCAAGTTTTCATTGCCTCCTGAGCAGATGGTGCTGGTGCTTGTATAAAACTTAATACAAAACTGTCAACCGTTTCAACAACAGCTATAGACATCGGCTTAACTGCCACAAAAGCTGGACTAGGAATACCCATACCAAAACAACACATAACATTTTTTGCTGCTTTTATATTTTCTTGCACAACACCTCCAATATTCTTGGTATGTACATAATGATCAAATGTAGCAATATATGATGCTATGGAATGATTATTAATTTGCTGTATAAGATAATTTTCAATTTCATCTACATTAGTATAAGTAGTTTTGTTTTTAGCAATTTCTTGAGAGTACACTAAATAAGTATCGGCAATAACGGTGGGCTTCATTTTTTAAATTTTATTATTGTTATTTCGAGAAATTAAGATAATTTGATCGCTCCCAAACCCACTTCATCATTAATATACTGATTGTCTTGACAATATGATGCTAACTCATTATCAATAAAACTTTTTATCTTATTTTTTTCTCTTACAGGATATAAGACATGTACATTTGCACCAGCATCTAAAGTGAAACAGATATGACTACCCGTTTCTTCTCTATATTTCCATATTTTATTAATAATCGTAAGCGTGTTTGGATGCATTAAAATAAAATAAGGGTTACTTGTCAACATCATCGCATGTAAAGTCAAGGCTTCACTTTCAACAATCTCAATAAAAGATTTTATATCGCCATTTTGTAATATCTCAATTAATTTAGTCAGATTAGTATTAGCTTGTAAAAATCGCTGTTCAGCAAAAGGATGATTTTTCATTAAACCGTGTCCAACAGTACTCGATACTTGTTTTTGTCCTTTATCTACCAACAGTATAGTATCTTGATAATTTTTGAAAATAGAATGTACTTTATAAGGGAATACAACTCCATACGTATCTGAACTATCTGGAATGGTATCATGTTCTCCCCAAACCACAATAGCTCCTTTTACACTTCTGGCAGCACTACCTGAGCCCAACCTTGCTAAAAAGGAAGCTTTTTGGTAGAAATAATCATCCGACATTTCATTATTCAACATTCTTTCCATACTCATCACACATAATGCCAATGCACTCATACTACTCGCAGAAGAGGCTATACCACTACTATGTGGAAAAGAATTATGTGTGTTAATTACAAAAGAATAGTCATTAATAAAAGGTACATATTTTTCAATTCTTTTAAAAAAAGATGTAATTTTTGGTTTAAAATCTTCCTTTTCCACTTCATCAAGATAGATTTCAAATGTTTTTTCAAGATCAGTATTACCAACTGGCTTATATAACAAAGCAGTTTGTGTATAGCTAGCACCAAGAGTAAAACTCAAAGAAGGATTTTTAGGAATTTGTAAATCCATTTTTCCCCAATATTTTACTAAGGCAATATTACTTGGAGATTTCCAAGAAACTTTACCACTATTTAATATTTTTCCAGAATTTGTATATAAAAAACTGCTTGTTTTCAACAGAAATGAATTTAGTGCAAATGTATTTCTTTTTATGGAAAAAAGAAGGATAAAGTAGTTAGGTCAAAAAAATATAAAAATATTTTGCTAATACCAATACTAATACTACATTTGCACTCTCTAAAATTTAAACCCTATAATAAGTTTGAATTTAAGAACAGGAGAGGTGCCGGAGTGGTCGAACGGGGCTCCCTGCTAAGGAGTTGTACGCATTGCGCGTACCGGGGGTTCGAATCCCTTCCTCTCCGCTAAATGAGTTACCGGGTCGCGTAGCTCAGCTGGATAGAGCATCTGCCTTCTAAGCAGACGGTCACAGGTTCGAATCCTGTCGCGATCACGAATAAGTTGATTGCAATCAGGACAAGAATAAATCCTGTCGCGATCAAAAAGAATGAAAAAAAGATAACCAACTCGGGGTGTAGCGTAGCCCGGTTATCGCGCCACGTTTGGGACGTGGAGGTCGCAGGTTCGAATCCTGCCACCCCGACAATAAAAAGATTTTATCAGCCGTAGGCAGATAGAATCTTTTTTGTTTTGCAAAGGTTTGAGCTTGCTCAATAACTGAAGTGAAACAAAAAAGGTTCGTAAAGCTGCGTAGCAGATTGAAATCTTTTTATTAGCATCAAACCCATACTCAGGATCATACAAATAATCCTGCCACCCCGACAAAAGAAAGTCTAACTAATTGATAGTTAGACTTTTTTGTTTTGTAATAATTTGGTTTATTCAAAAATAAAGTAAATCAAAATAGCTTAAAAAACTATACTACTCTACAGCATATAGTTGTTTACTACTTAAAAGGTATTCTTTTAATCTTTTGTTTGATTCTTGCACTGCAGCATATAAATAAGCATCTTTTGGCAATGATCTAAACTTGTAGATTATATTGTTATTAGCAAGAATACATATTTCTGGAAATCTACTGTCTCCCTCAAATATTTCAATAATATTGATAGCAAAAGGATAGGTTACTCCATTGGATTGATTATACTGACTAAACAAATCGCAAAAATTGTTTCCTAACTTTGAAATAGTATTTCCAATAATTTTTTTATTTGTATTTTGTTCCTTTTTAATGCTTTTTTTTGAGTTTTTTAGAATGATTTCAACTTCATCTAATACTACGATAAAATTATCAGTAGAATTCTCAATATAGTTTAAACTCACCGTAGAAATAATATTATCAACGAGCTCTTCATTGCTTCTTTGTGCAATAATTTGTGTGCTAAAAAGTAGGGAAGTAAATAATAATAACAATTGTATATTATTATTTATGTTTTTCATAATAATAGTAGTTTTTAAATTAAAAAAAGCTTTGTGGGGAGATTGGCAAAGATATAATATTTTTCTAAAACTGACAAATATCATGTATATTTTTTGTTAATTTCATGCTATCTATCAAAATACAAGTACATAATCGACAAAAAAACAACTTTTCACAATAGTGAATAACATTTTTATTTTATAAAGATTCGAGTATGCTTAAAAATGAAGTAAATCAAAAGGCTTATTAAAAACTACACTAAAAATCGCAATTCACAAGCTATAAAGTATTTAGTATAAACTACTCTCTCCAGCATATAGTTGCTTGTTATCTAAATGATATTTATTTAACCTTTTGTTTGATTCTTGCACTGCAGCATATAAATAAGCATCTTTTGCCAATGATCTAAACTTGTAAATTATATTGTTATTAACAAGAATACATATTTCTGGAAACCTACTATCTCCCTCAAATATTTCAATAATATTAATAGCAAAAGGATAGGTTACTCCATTGGATTGATTATACTGACTAAACAAATCGCAAAAATTGTTTTTTAATTTTAGATTTGTCTTTCCAACAAATTGTTCATTTGTTTTTTGAGACTTTTTAATGCCTTTTTTTCTTTTTTTTATGATGATTTCAATTTCATCTAATACTACGATAAAATTATCAGTAGAATTCTTATTAATATCTGAACTCGTCCTTAATATATTTTCATCAATGAGCTCTTCATTGCTTCTTTGTGCAATAATTTGTGTGTTAAAAAGTAGGGAAGTAAATAATAATAACATTAATTGCTTATTATTATAACTATTTTTCATTTAATATTTGTTTTATATCATTTTATTTGTTTTTTTAATGGAAAAATTTGTATTGAGCTTACAGCTATCGCTCAAGATAAAAACAAATTAATCAACATGTAAAACTCCTTTATATTTCATAATAGAACAATAATCTTAATCACTACAAAGAGCGAAACTTATCATCGTAGATATGGCTTATCTGCGACGAATTATAATTCCAATCCGCTTGCGCTCAATGCGCAATAGCTTCTTTAATTCTCAAAGTGGGGAGGGAGAGTCCTATTACATTAACCAAAACATTAGACAATGCTTATACGAACCATGCGAAGATACAACAAGTTTTAGTAATATTTTACACTTTTATGGAATAATATTATATTAACATAAAAAAACAAAAAGAGTACAATTTGCTTACAGCTCATTACGTATAAGTGTAACAAAAACACCTTTACTAATTGCGTAAGATTATCCTTATAAAAAACTTTAATACCTAAACTGAACCCTTCAAATCAACCAATATAGCTAACGAAACTCAAAATAATACTTAGCCGACTTCAGAGATAAAAGACCAGTTAAAACCATGCTAAAAATCCCAATTAGTAAACAATAAAGTAATTAGCATGTACTACTCTCCAGCGTATAGTTGTTTATTACTTAATTGAAATGCTTTTAATCTTTTGTTTGATTCTTGCACAGCAGCATATAGGTAAGTATCTTTTGCCAGTGATCTAAACTTGTAGACTATATTGTTATTTGCAAAAATACATATCTCAGGACATTTATTTCCTTTCACAAATTTTTCTATTATACTGACGGCAAAAGGATATGACACCTCATTAGATTGATTAAACTTACAAAACAATTTACAAAAATTGTTTCCTAATTTTGAAGTTGTTTTGCTAACAATTGCTTCATTTATCTTTTGGAAATTCATATTGTTTTTTTGTCTCTCTTTTAATAGAATTTCAACCTCATCTAATACTACATTAAAATTACAATTTTCAATAGTAGGATCATTAATGCCTGTAGTCGTCCTGACTATGGTCTTATCTAGCGACTCTTCATTAGTATTCTGTGCAAAGTTTTGAGTGTTAAAAAGTAGGGTAGTAAATAATAATAACATTAATCGTGTATTATTATAACTCGTTTTCATTTGGTAATTTTTAATTGTTCATTTTATTGATTGTTGATTGATAGAAAAATCTGCAAAGAGCTTTTAGCTATCACTCAAGATAACACAAATTAATCAGTATGTGAATATCTTTCATTTAAAATAATTTAACAATGATCTTAATCATCATAAAGAGTGATTCTCGTCATTATAAAGTGAATTTTATCACCTATAATATTTTCAATCTAGTCCATTCAATATTTTCATTTTATACAAAAAAGCACTCTGAAATTGATAATTATCAGTTTTTGAAATAATTTTATCATCTATTTTAAACAGAAAGCTTTTCAATATAGTGAAGGGTTTTCCCATTCACAAAATTTAGTAAAAGATAAAAACAATTTGATTTACTTATTCCCTTAAATGCTAATTATCTCACAGAGATATAATATCTTTGTAATCCTTAATTTTAAAAATATGAATTCAATATATTCTCAAATAAATGAACTCGCTGAAAAATATAGAGATTACACAGCTGAAAACTTATCAAAACTCGTACAGATTAAATCTTTAAGTATGGACGAAGAATTAGTTCAATTAGAGCTAAAACGTCAAATGGAAGAAGCTAATTTTGATGAAGTACGAATTGACGGTCTCGGTAATGTAATCGGTAGAATTGGAAATGGAAAAACTATTTTAGCTATTGACGGACATATGGATACTGTTGATTTAGGACATCTAGACAACTGGGATTTTGATCCACTAGGTGGTGAAATAAAAGATGGATTTGTTCATGGTAGAGGAACTGTAGATCAAGAAGGTGGCCCTGCGGCTTTTGTTACGACTGGTCGAATTTTAAAAGAGCTCGGCTTCGATAGAGACATGACTATCTACTTTGTCGGTAGCGTAATGGAAGAGGATTGCGATGGTTTATGTTGGAAGTATATTGTGGAAGAAGAAGGAATTAAACCTGATTTTGCTATTAGTACTGAGCCAACTAATTTGAATATTTATCGAGGGCACAGAGGTAGAATGGAAATGCATGTTACTTTTTACGGTGTTTCCTCTCATGGTTCTGCTCCAGAACGTGGTAAAAATGCCATCTATATGGCTTCAAAAATTGCTTTAGAAATAGAGAAACTCAACAATCGCCTTCCTACGGACGAATTCTTAGGTCAAGGAAGTGTAACTATTTCTGAAATCATTTCAAAAAGCCCTTCCTTATGTGCTGTTTCTGATTTTGCTCGTATTCACCTAGACAGACGTTTAACATGGGGGGAAACCAAAGAATCTGCTGTTAAAGAAATTGAAGAACTTATCAAAGGTATGAATGCAGAAGTTACCGTTCTTGACTATATGGAAAAAGCCTACACAGGTTTAGAATATGGTATGGAAAAGTATTATCCTACATGGAAAATTCCAGAAGATTCTCATATTGTTCAAACAGGAGCAAAAGCTTTTAGAGAGCTTTTTAACAAAGAAGCAAAAATTGATAAATGGACATTTTCAACTAATGGAGTAACAATTAACGGTTATTATGATATTCCAATTATTGGATTTGGACCTGGAAATGAAGTATTAGCACATGCACCTAATGAAAAAGTAGCTATTGATGACTTAGTAATCTCATCCGCATTTTATGCTGCTTTTGCCTACGACCTATAATAAAAACTTACAAATCATGAATTTAAAAAATAGAATACAGCAGTTAAAAGAACTTAATTCAGACCTACACAAAGAGGATTTTCTACTTACTTGGGAAAAAAGTGAAGATGATTTAAAAATGGTTCTTGAAGTTGCCGATATCTTAAAAGAATTAAGAGATCAAAATATTTCTCCTAAAGTATTTGATTCAGGTTTAGCCGTGTCAATCTTTAGAGATAACTCAACTCGCACACGTTTTTCGTATGCTTCTGCTGCTAATTTATTAGGATTAGAAGTGCAAGATATGGATGAGGAAAAATCACAAATCGCTCACGGTGAAACAGTTCGTGAAACGGCAAATATGATTTCCTTTTTAACTGACATGATTGGTATTCGTGATGATATGTATTTGGGTGAAGGGAACAAATATATGCGAGAAGTTGCCGATGCTTTAGATGAAGGTTTTGAAAAAGATGTATTACCAAGCCGCCCTGGAATCGTTAATTTACAATGTGATATGGATCATCCAACACAATCTATGGCTGATTTGTTACATCTGAAAAAAGAATATGGTTCTCTTGAAAATCTAAAGGGCAAAAAAATGGTTATGAGTTGGGCGTATTCTCCTAGTTATGGAAAACCACTTTCTGTTCCTCAAGGTATCATTGCTTTAATGACCCGTTATGGGATGGATATCGAATTGGCTTACCCTGAAGGTTACGAACTCATTCCAGAAATTGTAGAAATCGCTCAAAAAAATGCTAAACAAAGTGGTGGTTCCTTTAAAATCAGCCATGATATGACTGAGGCCGTAAAGGATGCTGATATTGTTTATGCAAAAAGTTGGGCTCCGTTTCATATTATGCAACAGCGCACTGCTTTGCTAAAAGCTTCTGATAAAGAAGGACTAAAAAGTCTTGAAAAAAGATGTCTCCTTGAAAATGAAAAGCAAAAAGAATGGGAATATGATAATGCCAAAATGAAACTCACCAAAGAAGGAAAAGCTTTATATATGCACTGTCTACCAGCTGATATTTCAGGTGTTTCTTGTAAAGAAGGTGAAGTTACCGCCGATACTTTTGAAAAATTTAGAATCAAAACCTATCATGAAGCAGGCTTTAAACCCTATATCATCGCCGCGATGATGTTTACCAACAAATTTAAAAACCCTGCAAAAACTTTGAACAAGATTTTAAAGAGAGGTTTGAAGCGAAAAGGAGTTTAGTTTATTTCTTGCAAAGAGAACTTATAATATTGACGTAATCTTGTTGTGTGCAATTAAGAGATAATGAAATATGGATAAAATAGAAGCAAAAAAACTGTTAGCTGATAAACTAGATGAATACAAAAAGATTAGTTACCAATCTCTAAGAAACTTGATTGATACTGAGCCAATAACAGGTGAATTAAAAGGGAAAACTGGAGAAATCTATCAATTCGAAATACAAATTTTCTGGGATGATGAAAAAAATGGAAATTTGAGAGTAATTGGAAATATTGATGACGGAGGATGGAGGGCTTTTAAACCATTATCCGATGATTTTATAAAAAACCAGAAAAATAGACTAATTGGTGAATAAATTAACTGTATTTTTTCTCCTTAAAAAAGAACCTCTATTTTCTAGGACTAGTTTTCTCTTCTCAACAACAAATTTTCCTTTAGTTATTACGTATTTAGCTGCTCCTTTTGTTGTAATTCCTTCATAGATATCACTATCACAATTCATATGATGTGTTTTTACAGAAATAGTATTCTCCTTTTTTGGATTCCAGATTACCAAATCAGCATCAGAGCCAATTTGTATGACGCCTTTTTGTGGATACAAACCAAAGATTTTAGCGGCTTGTGTAGATGTGCTATTTACAAATTGATTAAGTGTAATTCTATTCTCTAAAACTCCATAAGTGAAAAGTAAAGAAAGTCGATGCTCTACTCCACCTGCTCCATTCGGAATTTTTCGAAAATCATCCTTTCCAAACTCTTTTTGTTGTAAGCTAAACGGACAATGATCTGTTCCGATGGTCTGAATAGTTTCCTCAGTAATTGCTTCCCAAATTGCTTTATTATCTGCTTCTTTTCGTAAAGACGGACTCATAACAAACGGAGCTGTTTGACTGAAATTACCTTGATATTTACTATCATCTAAAAAAAGATATTGCGGACAGGTTTCTGCAAATACTTCTTGCTTTTGTTGTTGCGCTTTATAGATATAATTCAAGGATTCTTTTGCTGAAACATGTACTACATAAACAGGACAGTTTGCTTCTTTACCCATTTCGATAAATTCCTTAACAGCTTCAGCTTCTAAATTTGCTGGACGCGATAAAGGATGAAACTCAGGACTTAATTTTCCTTCTTTGGCAAAATTTTCTCTTAGAATCTCTATCTCATCACCTAATTCGCAATGTGCTGTGACCAATCCTCCTGATTCTCCCACTACTTTCATCACTTTTGATATGGTCTCATTTTCGATACCAATTGCCTTTTTATAGGCCATGTATATTTTAAAAGAAGTAATTCCTTCTTTAATACAATCCTTAATCTCTTGTTCGGTTGTTTCTCGCCACTCTATCGGACTTACATGAAAAGAATAATCAATCAAAGAATTTGCAGCTTCCTTTTTTCTCTCAACCAAAGCATCTGTTAATGATTGTCCTTTTTTTGGCGTGACAAAGTCAATGAGAGTTGTGGTACCTCCTAAAAGTGCTGCCTTGCTACCAGACGAAAAATCATCTGCCGAATAACCAGCATGCGATGGTAAATGCATGTGTACATGTGGATCAATTCCTCCTGGAAAAACATAGCAACCTGAAGCATCTATCGTTTCATCTATTCCTTCAGCGGGTAAGTTATTTTCGATTTTGGTAATTAGTCCGTTTTCACATAGAATGTCTGCTTCTATGCTTGTATCGGCATTAATAATGAATGCGTTTTTTATGAGTAACTTCATTGTAAGAAATTTTCACCGCTAAGACGCTAAGTCACAAAGATGATTTATTAGGTTGGTGTTGTAAGATACAAATTTACTAATTGATTTAAAATTCTTTTACCATAAAGCCACTACTATCTTTTATAAAACCCAACTTTTTTAAATATTTTTCATGAGAATCACTACTTGGTTCAGCAACTACTTTTTTATAACCTTCCTTTTTAAAACTATCTTTTAAGGATTCGTATAGATACTTCCCATTTTTATAATCACGATATTCAGGAATGCTATAATCCAAGCCTACTTTTAAGGTATCGTCTCCTTCTCTATGTGCCAAAAACAAACCAGCAACTGTCATATTACGCAAGACATAAAAACTAACAGTATTTAACGATGGATTATAATTGAAATTTGGAAAGAAACTTTCGATATCATCCTTATGAAAATCTAGAAATTTTTGTAAATATTTACTATCTGTATTTACTTCAAGTGTATCAAAAAGATTCGTTTTTGTATAGATTTTGTGCAAGTAATAAATATCTACCATCACAATAATACTGTTGAGCAACATAACAGGAAAAGCACCAATTAAAAAGCCATAAGTTGCGAAAGAAAAAGCACCTACAATATTAACCCATCGGAATTTTAGGATAGAGTTCATCGTCATTGATAGTGCAATAATTGCTGATGCAAAATAACCTATCCATTGTAATATTTGTGAATCCATATTATTTAAAAATTTAGAGTGCGCAAAAGTAGGGAAAAGTATTCTATTATAATAACCTGAAAAAATATCGTTATCAACCTCGCTTATGTTGAATTAAGAATTCCTGAAAGAAACAACAGATTCTTCGTGCCTCAGAATGACACCAAAATTCAAAATCATACTACAACCTACTCCACAATCTTTTCGCTTGCTCTTTGGTGAAAAGTTGGATTTCAGTTTCATTCACCGTATGAATAATACCTTCTTTTACAATCAGTTTTCCATTAGAAATTACATGTTTGACATGTTTGGCTGTCAATCCGAAAATAAAATGCCCTAAGAAATTAGTCTCATTCATTTCGGTTGGTGAATCATAATCTAAAACAACTAAATTATTTTCTCCATCACCTTTAAAATCATTGGCTTTTACGTATTGATGTACGTTTCTAAATCTCTCATAAACTGAAGGAAAATCAATGATATCAAAACCTTGACCTACAAAAAAAGCAGCTTGTGCACTTCGTATCATATCGCTGTGCATACCATCTGTTCCTAGTAATAAACGATCACCTAAACCTTCTGCATTAAAATAGCCTACGTTATTATTGAGGTTACTTTCGGTATTTTGAACCACATAAGCTTTTGAATTTTTAATGGTTTTTCGTTCATTTTCATCGACATACAAACAATGCCCTAAAATGGTTTTTGACGAATCTAAAACGCCATAATCATTCAAGCGCTCCACTACTCTTTTATTATAGTTTTCTATACTGTGCTTTTGATCATACTTGTCCTCAGCCACATGAATGTGAATACCCGAATTGTATTTCTCCATCAAATCTACAGACTTTTTTAAAGTATCATTCCCGACTGTAAATGATGCATGTAAACCTACGAGTCCTTGTTTATTTTTAATGTAATTTTCTGTTTCATCTAAGCCTTTTTGAGCTTTATCCATGCCATCTCTATCCGTAATTTCATAACATAGCAAATGGTCTACTCCTACTTTTTCAAAAGCATTGGCAATAACATCTAACGAACCTTTAATAAAATTTGGCGAGGCATGATGGTCTATCACAAAGGTAGAACCAGCTTTTGCACAAGCCATTGCCGTTGCCAATGCACTAGCCTCAATCATTTCTTTGTCTAAAGCCTTATCTAAATTCCACCAAATATATTCTAAAACTTCATTAAAATTGGATGGTGATTTTTGAGGTGCTGGCATTCCTCGAGAAAGTGCCGAATACACATGATGATGACCCAAAGCAAAAGATTTTGTGACAAACATTCCTTTGCAATCAATGACTGTTGTATCTGATTTTATCTCACCTATTTCATCAAGAAAAGTTAGTTTCCCATTTTCTCCTTCACCCACGAGAATATTTGTTTTTGAGAATTGTAGAGTTTCCCAGTTTATGTATGTGGTATTTTTTAAAATAATTGACATCGTTCTCAAGTGTTTTTATATTAATTGCTATTACACAGAGCTTCACAGAGGATTCACTGAGTTTCACAGAGATATTTTTTATTTTCTAAGTAAAGGAAGTTTATATCGTTTTTGTCCATCAAATTTACAGAGTGCATTGGCTACCGCTCCAGCTGTTGGAACTAGACCAATTTCGCCAATTCCTTTTGCTCCGTATGGTCCAATTGGATCTTTTACCTCTACTCCTTTTACAATAATTTCAGGTGTTTCATGTGCTCGTAAAATACCCAAACTATAATATTTATCACTGACGAGATAACCATCTTTCATCGGTAAATCCTCCGTAAGTGCGTACCCTAATCCCATGTGGACAGCTCCTTCAATTTGTCCTTCAAACAACATCGGATTCATGATTTTTCCGGCATCATGTGCGGCTATCATCTTAACCACTTTACCAGCATCATCCAATATACATACTTGTGCCGCATAACCATAGGAATAATGAATAATTGGTTCTTCTACATCGGCTCCAGGTTTGGTGGTCCAATCACAGGCAAATTCTCCTTGATACAATTTACCGCTTAAATCTTGTAATGAATTCGTTTCTAAATCCTTTTTCATAGATTTACTAGCATTTATCACTGCCAAACCAACCAAAGCTGTGGCTCTTGAGGAAGTGGTCATTCCCGTTTTTATTTGATCTTCGGTATCTACAATTACTTCTATAATTTCTGGATCAATTCCCGTTTCTTGACACAAGGTTTGTAATGCCATATTATGTACGCCTTGTCCCATTTCTGTCCATCCGTGAGAGAGAATTATCTTATTTTGAGAGATAATTTTTATCTTAACTTTAGATTCATCAACCATTCCATTTCCAACACCCGAATTTTTAATTCCGCAGGCTAATCCTGCATATTTGGCCTTATTAAAATCATCTTTTACAGCAT
>JAUVBX010000022.1 GCA_030590985.1 Lutibacter sp.
ACTCTTTTTAATGTTTTGCTTTCGGGTGATTGTAATCGTAATGCATCACGGTTGATATCAATATCTAAAGCATTTCGTCTTTTGAATATTTCGGCACCATCAGGATTTAGCATAGGCAAAAAGTGAAGGCTAAGATTACTTAGAATTATTTTCTTTTCATCTTGATATTTTTCGCTATTAAAAAAATTAATAATATCAAATATTGCTTGTGTAGCAGTAGGCTCATCACCATGCATTTGTGACCATAGAAAAACATTTGTCTTACCTGAACCAATACTTATTAAAGTTAAATCTCTACCTTCAATTGATTCTCCCACTTTTTGAACAGTATAATTTGAATTGGTTTTTAGAGAAGTAATTAATGGCTGTAAATCATGATATTTTATTCTTCTATTTGTAAGTGAAGTTTCCTTATATGATTCGTATGTTTGATACAAATTAGATGTTAAATCACTGTTCTGAGCTGTGGCTACAGCAAGATATAACAGTAATGCAATGCTTGCGTATAATTTCATAATAGTTGATATTCAATTAAATATATATTGTTTTCTAGTAATATTTTGAAATAGTTTTTAAGCAGTTATTAATTTTTTGATTAGTAAACCAATTTTCACGAAACCTAATACAATGAAACCAATAACTATCCCTACCAGTAATTCTCCTAAAATAGATGGTATAAAATGCAACCAATCATGAAGTTGGTGAAAGTTATGTACAAAAATACCTCCAGCAACTAATAGCATAGCAAGTGTTCCTACAACAGACAAAATTTTAATAACCCAAGGTAAGGCTGCAACCAAAAATAATCCTATTTTGCTAAGGAATTTCTTTTTATATTTTTCACCTTTTTTTATAAGACTATATCCCATGTCATCCATACGAACAATGAGAGCTACAATGCCATAAACACCAACAGTCGCTAGAATAGCAACGACAATCAATACAGGTATTTGAATAGATAATGGCTTGTCAGTAACAGTACTCAACGCAATAATTACGATCTCAAGCGATAAGATAAAATCTGTTATTATGGCCGATTTAATTTTGTCTTTTTCTATTTTTAAAATTTCATCTTTTGAGAAAGAATTTGTTTCTGTATGATGAAAAGAGTTTGTGTGAGGAAAGAAATATTCATAGATTTTTTCAACTCCTTCATAAGATAAATACAATCCACCAATCATTAGTAATGGAATAACAGCCCAAGAAGCAAAAGCACTTAAAATAAAAATTAAAGGTAAAATGATGAGCTTATTTAAGAATGAGCCTTTGGTAATTGCCCAAATAACAGGCAATTCTCTTGATGATAAAAATCCTGTGGCCTTTTCTGCATTAACCGCTAAATCATCTCCTAAAATTCCTGCTGTTTTTTTAGTGGCTACTTTTCCCATGGTAGCTACATCATCCATTAAAGTTGCGATATCATCAAAAAGAGCAAAAAATCCTGAAGGCATAGTAGTTAGTTAAAAGTTAGTAAAGTTGAAAGATAACATAATAAGTATCTCTATAGATTCAACAAAAATAACAAAAACTGTTAAACAGTAAGCTAGGGTTTCACTTAAAGTGAAGCTCTGGCTAGTAAATATTTATTATTTGCAATCAAGCTTAATTTTATAGCTATAATGAGTATCCGTTTCTGGGACATCAAAGGCATTAGTGTCACCATCTAAAAATTTAAAAATAAGAATCCTATCTTCTTCAAGAGCAGGGATAGGCATACTTTCAGGTACAGTTTGTGTAATTGTACCACAGATAATTTTAAATTCACCACCAAGAGGGCTAATATTAGATTTTACAAGTTTAATTTGTGCTAATCCAGTTTCGTTATAGATGACTTCACCCTTAAATTCTAGGGTAAAAGAGCTATTACCTACAAATTTACATTGATCTGCATTACCTGACCAAGTAGCTTTTACTACGCCTGATCCTTTTATAGTTGGAGGTTTTGAATCCCAGTTAATGGTGCAAGGAATTTCTCCATTACCTGTCGATTGCAATAGGAACATACCTCCATATTCTTGTTTGGATGTGTGTTTATAAATTAATTGAAATTTATCACCAGCTTCAATTTCAAAATCCTCATCGCTTCCCGAAGTATTTTTATCAAATGAATATGGAAAACGGTGTTCAAATTCAATAATCTGATTGTAAATTCCGGGATCACAATCAGCAATAAATTTTGTTTCTGCTTCTCCGCTATCATTTGTGGTCAGGTTTTCAGGTTCAAAACTTCCCCCTTTTGATGAAAGCTTAATTTTCATATTTTTTATTGGAATTCCATCACAGTCAATCAATTTAACTTTTACGTTAACTGTTTCTCCAACTTTTATTATTTCTTTTTCTGGTTTTATTTCTATTGATGCACCTTTTCCTTCAGGATCAATACAAACTTCGTTGTCTTCATTTCTTTTTTTCTTTTCAAAAGCTCTGATTTTACTCATAAGGGGAGTTAATTGCTGTGCGATATTTTTCCCATTTTGAATACCTGATGATGAAAAATCATAAGCTATGCTAGCTTCAACAACAGTTTCACCAGTTCCAGATGTTTGAACAAATGCTTTTATTATGGTTGCTCCATCAGATTCTTGGTTGGCAATGATTCCTGATACCAAATAATCTACTCCATCCATAGTGCCAGAAGGTGGAGGTAATGAAGTATTTGTATTTCCATGTTGATAGATTTGCTCATCAAGATCAGCAATTACAGCCATTTGTCCGTCATAATAATTTAGACATTCTTTACTTGGATCATCGTTAAATAGGGCGTCGTGTATTCCTCCTGCAACCATAAACATTTCTACCCAGTTAGACTGGCTTATATCAGAAGGGAAATTTGCAGGGTTTTTTACCCAAACATCTAAATCGAATAATCCGATTTTTCTTTTTGGGCAGTCTTTGCATTCCCAATCTTGAGCTAATACAGAATGGAAAAAAAATAGTAAAAGAGTGAAGCTAATGATGTTTTTAAGTGTTTTCATTTTTCTAATTTTTACTATGATTTATTGTATTAAAAATAAATCAAAGATTACACAATAATGTTGACAAGCTAAGTTACTACTTTTTTTTTAAATTATTGATTACAAATGACTTCCGTTTTAGTTAGATTATACCAATGACATAAAAGTTATTTAAAACTACAATTAAAGTTATTTTTTTAATAATTTTACTACATCATATAATTCATAGTTATTTATTATTAATTTAATGTATGCTTTAGTAGATTGTAATAACTTTTTCGCTTCTTGTGAACGTGTTTTTCGTCCCGATTTAAACGGCAAACCTGTTGTGGTACTGTCTAATAATGATGGATGTGTAATTGCGCGAAGTAATGAAGCAAAAGCATTGGGAATTCCTATGGGTGCACCAGCATTTAAGTTTCAAAAAGTTTTTGATGCAAATCAAGTTCAGGTTTTTTCCACCAATTTTGTGTTGTACGGTGATATAAGTATGCGTGTGATGACACTGCTTGCGGAAATGGCTCCTGAAATAGAAATTTATAGTATTGATGAGGCTTTTTTACGTTTTAGAGGTTTTGAACTATTCGATATAGAAAAATATGGGAAAGAAATAGAAAAAAAAGTTCGTAAATATACAGGAATCCCTGTCAGTATTGGTTTTGCCCCAACAAAAGCCTTGGCAAAAGTAGCGAATCGTATTGCTAAAAAATTTCCAAAACACACGCAAGGTGTTTATGTTATTGATACAGATGAGAAACGAGAAAAAGCCTTGAAATGGTTAAAAGTAGGTGATGTTTGGGGTATAGGTAGACGTTTTAGTAAACGATTGCAAATTAGAAAAATCTATACAGCTTTTGATTTTGTCAATTTACCAGATGCTTATGTACGTAGTGAAATGAGTGTAGTGGGTTTACGACTTAAAAAAGAATTGGAAGGAGATGAGACACTAGACTTAGAAAATTCTAAAGTAAAAAAATCAATTGCAACTACAAGATCTTTTGAAACGATGTATACTGATTTTGAAGATGTTAAAGAGCGTGTAGCCACTTTTGCAGTAAGTTGTGCTGAAAAATTACGTAAACAACATACGCATTGCAACAGCATTATGATTTTTGTTCACTCCAATGGTTTTCGAAAAGATTTACCGCAATATCGTAAAAATATTTTAGTAAAAACAGAATATCCTACTCATTCTAGTAATGATCTAATTCGTTATGCCGTATTAGGATTACGAACTATTTTTAAAGAAGGTTATCAGTATAAAAAAGCAGGTGTTATAGTTTTAGACTTAACACCTGAAAACGAAAAACAACTCAGTTTGTTTAGTAGTGAAAACCCAAAACACCAGCCTTTGATGCAACAAATGGATGCTATTAACCAAAGTATTGGACAAAATAAGGTGAAATTTGCTTGTCAGGATTTAGGACGTACTTGGAAAATGCGTCAAGAAAAATTATCTCCGAGGTATACAACACAATTAGGTGAGATAATTGAGGTAGTAGTTTAGTATGTCGAACTCAGGTTTAGAGCAAGTAATTTATTAAATAAATGATAAAGGAAAAATAAATTTTATTATATCAAAATGATATTCTACATTTGTAGCCAATTAAATCACTAAATATACTATAAAATAACAATGGCAGATTATCAAAGCTTTGGCAAAAACGAACGAGAGAAAAAAAGAGCAAAACAACGTAAAGAAAAAGAACGTCGTAAATTAGAACGTAAAGAAAACAAAAAAGAAGGAGGTTCTTTAGATGATATGTTAGGATATGTCGATGAGTTTGGCAATGTGGTTAGTACACCGCCAGAGCCAACAGAAAAAGAAGAAATAGATGTAGATGATATCATACTTGGTATTCCAAAAAAAGAAGACACAGATGAAGAAGATAAATTTGGAAATGAAGGTACAGTAGCTTTCTTTGATCATTCAAAAGGATTTGGTTTTATTCTAGATAACAAAACACAACAAAAATATTTTGTTCATGTAAGTGGTGTTCTAGACGAAATTCAAGAAAATGATAAAGTTCGATTTGAACTAGAACAAGGAAAAAAAGGCATGAATGCCGTACGAGTAAAAAAGATTTAAAGAATAAATTATATACGAATCATAAAAATGCACTTTCCTGTTTTTGGAAAGTGCATTTTTATTTTAAAACATGTACTTATGTTTTAAACACATGATAAGTAGACATTAACGTTACTTTAACTATCGCGCTATAAAGTTTCATGTAACTTTAGATGCTTTTAAGAAGTTAACACCTAACTAAATAGAAACCTACGTACTACCAATATTTAAGTCATGAAAACAACACGCGTTTTTCCATTCAAAAGTTATTTTTCTCCGCTGATAAGTTTTTTGTTAATTTTTGTTTTTTCAACAGGATTACTAGCTTCAACAATACACAAAGAACAGTTTCAACAAACTCTTACTGAATATAAGCAATATAGTGGAGTAGTAGTTGATAGCCAGACTGGTGTTCCTTTGGTATTTGCTACACTATCTGTGAATGATTCAAATATTAGTACAATAACTAATACTGAAGGTGAATTTTTAATAAAAATACCTGAAAATTTAAAAGATATTAAACTAACGATATCAATACTAGGTTACAAGAAAAAAGTATTATTGCTTTCAAATTTAAAAAAAGAAAATAACCGAATTGCATTAGATATTTCAGTTACAAAGTTATCTGAAGTTGTATTTAATTTACCAAAAGATGCTAAAACATTGGTTCGTACTGTGTTTAAAAAGAGAGATGAAAACTATATAGATAAACATGTTTTAATGACTGCTTTCTATCGCGAAACAATAAAGAAACGACGAAAAAATGTGTCCTTAGCTGAAGCCATTGTAAGAGTATACAAACAACCTTACTCATCTTTAAAAAAAGACAAAATAAAGCTTTATAAAGCTAGAAAAAATACAGACTATTCTAAGCTTGACACCATAGCTCTAAAATTACAAGGAGGTCCGTTTAACGCACTATATATAGATGTGATGAAATATCCGGAGTATATATTCTCAGATAATATTGTTGATTTATACAATTACAGTTTTGCACCTTCAACCACAGTTAACGAAAGGCCCGTATATGTGGTCAATTTTAAGCAACGAAAATCTGTTACAGAACCACTTTTCTACGGCAAGTTATATATAGATGCTGAAACATTAGCTTTAGTGAGTGCCATTTATAACCTAAATGTTAGTAATAGAGATCTTGCCTCTAAATTATTTGTGAAAAAAAAACCAAAAGATATTTTTGTTTATCCGACTGCAGTTGCCTATCGAGTTGATTATAGAGAAAAAAACGGAAAATGGTATTATGGTTATGGGAATGTACAACTTACTTTTAAAATAGAACGTAAAGGTAAATGGTTTAATTCGTATTATTCTATAAGTAGTGAAATGGCAATAACAGATTGGAAAATGAATATTGATAAAGAAAAACCTACTTATAGAGAGAGTATGCGGTATTCAATAATTATAAGTGATGAAGCTTCTGGTTTTTCAGATCCAGAATTTTGGGGCGCTTTCAATGTTATTGAACCTGAAAAATCAATTGAATCTGCCATTAAAAAAATTAATCGGCAATTAAAAAAAGTAGATAACTAATTGTACTATTTTTTGATTTAGTGTTAAATATTGAAAGTATTTATTTTTTTAACAGAGCCAATTTTTATGTTGTCGAGGTAGATATTTCCGATTCTTATTCGTACTAATCTAAGTGTGGGAAAACCAACAGATGCTGTCATTTTTCGTGCTTGTCTAAATTTTCCTTCACATAATATTATTGAGACCCAACTGGTAGGTCCATGACGAGCATCCCTTATTTTTTTTGCTCTTTCTTGAAAATCAGGAGATTTAGATAATTTTTGAACTTTACAGGGTTTTGTAAGATAAATATTCCCCTCAATACTGATTTCAACACCATTTTTAAGTTTTTCTATTGCTTTGTCTGTAATGATACCATCTACCTGTAAGTAATACTCTTTTTCAACTTTACTACTTCGAATAAACTCACTCATTTTACCATCAGTAGTAAGTAATAATAAACCTTCAGATGTTTCGTCTAATCTCCCTATTGCCATGGTGTTAATCGGAAAATCATATAGTTCACCTAATAATTTTTTGTTTTTTCTTTTAGTTTGCATATTTACAAACTGGCTTAAGTAACCATACGGTTTATTGAGTGCAAAATGATAATGGATAGAAGATGGTTTATTCATATTATTATCCTTAAAAATAGGATTGCAATATAAGAATGCTTTTTAATAAAAACATAAGTGATTTTTTATTACTTAGATAATTGCAGTATTTAACATACATTTGCAACCCATTAATTAGGAGTTATGACAACATTCAAAGATTTAGGAATTAACAAAAACTATATAAAATCCTTAAAGGAGTTATATATAAAAACACCTACTGAAATACAAGAAAAAGCTATTCCAGTATTATTGCAATCAAAAACTGACTTTATCGGTTTATCTCAAACAGGAACTGGGAAAACAGCGGCCTTTGGGCTTCCTATTTTAGATGGAATAGATGCAAATAAAGCTTTAGTCCAGGCTTTAATATTAGCACCAACACGTGAGTTAGCACAACAAATTAAAAAACAGTTATTCAAGTTTACAAAATATGCTGACAATAAAATATTTGTAGAAGCTGTTTTTGGTGGTGAAAAAATTGACAAACAAATAATTAGATTACAAAGACCTACACATATAATTGTTGCCACACCTGGAAGATTACTAGATTTAATTGAACGAAAATCAATTGACCTAAGAAATATCACGACTTTGGTTCTTGACGAAGCAGATGAAATGTTAAGCATGGGTTTTAAACAAGAGCTAAATAGTATTCTAAAATATACAAAAGGAGAAAAAAACACTTGGTTGTTTTCGGCTACGATGCCTGATGAGATAATTCAAATTATTAAAACTTATATGTCAGATAAAGCTGTACGTATTGATGTGGATAAGGAAGTGAAAATTAATAAGAATATCGAACATCAATATGTTCTTACTTCAGTTAAAAATAAACTAACGTATTTAATTAAATATCTTGATCAAAAAGGGGAGGAACGAGGTATTATCTTTTGTAGAACGAAGTTAGGTGCTCAAAAACTAGCTGCTGAATTGTTAGAAGAGGGGTTTTCTGTCGGAGCTTTAGAAGGTGATATGCAACAAAAAGAACGTGATAAAGTTATGCGCTCTTTTAAAAATGGTAGACACCAATTTTTAGTTTCAACAGACGTTTCTGCTCGTGGTATTGATGTTAATGATTTAGCATTTATTGTGCATCATCAGTTACCAGAGAAGCTCGAATATTACACACACAGAAGCGGCAGAACAGCACGAGCTGGTAAATCAGGGATATCCACAGCGTTTATTCTACCAACTGAACTTCAAGAAGTGTATAAAATTCAAGATAGTTTAGGTATTAAAATGAAAGAGTTTACTTTATAATTGTACCTTAAATATTTTTAGTTTTATTGTGCTAAATCAACATAGTATTTAGCTATTAATATACTTTCTGCTTTTTTCTAAAATCGGTAATTGTACTAGGATTTCATTTATTATCATATTTAAAAAATTTAAATATGAGAAATATCATATAAATTTAATTAATGGAATGTAATTTTACATGTTAATAAATACTCTCTTATAATAATAAACAATACTTAAATATGAAAAATATATTACTTTTTTGTTTTGCAACCTTATTTAGCACAAGTCTTTTAGCACAATTACCCTCAATATTTGATTTAAGAAATTATAATGGTCAGAACTATGTAACAAGTGTAAAAAATCAACAAGGAGGAACTTGTTGGACACACGGAACAATGGCTGCTATTGAAGGTAATCTTCTAATGACAAATGTTTGGGCAGATTCTGGAGAGAGTGGCGAACCGAATCTAGCTGAATATCATTTAGATTGGTGGAATGGTTATAATGAATTTTTTAATGAAGATATAGATCCACCTACAGGAGATGGATTAGAAGTTCACATGGGAGGAGATTATCGTGTTTCTACCGCTTATTTGTCTAGGGCAGAAGGTGCTGTAAGAGATATTGACGGACAATCATATAATACACCACCTTTGAGAGATGATCCAAGTTATCATAGATATTATCCTAGAACCGTTGAGTGGTTTACTATGGATGCAAATCTAAATGGTATTGATGTTATTAAAACTAAAATAATGGATGTTGGCGTTATGGCTACTTGCATGTGTTATGACGGAGCTTTTATATCAGGATATATTCACTATCAACCACCTGCAAACTCCATGTTACCTAATCATTCAATTTCCATAATTGGATGGGATGATAATAAAGTTACGCAAGCTCCTCTAGATGGAGCATGGCTTGTTAAAAATAGTTGGGGTACAAGTTGGGGTAATGGAGGTTATTTTTGGATATCTTATTATGATAAATGGGCTTGTCGAGAACCTGATATGGGAGCAGTTTCTTTTTCTGAGGTTGAGTATTATAATTATGATAATGTGTATTATCACGACTATCACGGATGGAGAGATACTATGCCTGGAACAACTGAAGCTTTTAATGCTTTTGAAGCTACGTCAGGAGATGTATTACAGGCAGTAAGCTTTTTTGTAGATGGTGACGATATAAACTACACCGTCAGAATTTTTGAAGATTATACAAGTGGTCAGTTGCAGAATGAATTAGCCACAATATCTGGAAATGTAGAATATAGAGGTTTTCAAACAATAGATTTACCAACTGCGGTAACCTTAACTCAAGGAGATACGTTTTATATTTATTTAGAACTAGATGCTGGAGGAATGCCTTATGATAGAACATCAGATGTGCCAGTATTACTAGGTGGTGGTAGCAAAACTATTGTGACCTCATCTGCTAATCCAGCGGAGAGTTATTATAAAGATGCGGGTGTATGGAAAGATTTTTATGATTATAATGATCCATCAGGTTTCCAAAATACAGGTAACTTTTGTATGAAAGGATTAGTAATATTGAATACAGCTGGAATAGGAGATTTATCAGAATTAATTAGGATATATCCAAATCCAGTTGAAAGTCAGTTATTTATACAAAGTGTAGAAGGTACTATTTCTCTTAAAATAATTGATGTTAAAGGTAATATCGTTAAAAATATTTCAGAGTTTAATGCAAAACAAATAGATGTTTCCGATTTAAGTGAGGGTGTTTATTTTATTCGATTAACAAATAATAACATGACTGAAGTACGAAAAATATTAATTCAATAACTTATAGCAATTAAAAAAAAAGCTGAATTTTAGTTAGTACTAGAATTCAGCTTTTTTTCAATATTAAAGTTTCTACAAAAAGGCATTACATTTAATACCGATACACAGTGATTTTCCATAATTATTAGTGTTTACAAGGTAGTGTTTAATTTTAATTTTCTTTCTTGCAATACAGGTAATCCTTTTTTTTATATTTCCTAAAGTTTTCATATTATGTAGTTTATAAGTTGAATTGTCTGTATTTAATGATGTTTTTTAAAGAGTTTTATTCTACAATTTATCGCAACATTTTCTAAAACGTCTTTTTGAATTCCAAGATTTACTTTTACGATTGCAAAGACTTGTTTTTTGTGTAAATTGAGTTTTGATTAAAGTTTTCATGATTATACTATTTAAAGGTTATTGAATTGTTTTTTAGTTTTAATTTATTGGTAACGTCTTTTTGAATTCCACAATTTACTTTTGCAGTTAAATAAGTTTCTTTTTTTTGTGATTCTTGTTTGGTTTAAAGTTTTCATCGTTTTAATATTTATTTAGTTATACTCAATAGACGACAAGGAAATAACTTTGTTACAGTACTATGTATAACAATGTATTATATTTAACATATTAAAACATTATATAGCTGATTATCTGTATATTAATGAAATATAATTTTAACAAATTAATTTAAAAAAAATGAAATAGGGTAGTGTTAGTTATTTCGAGTGTAACGAGAAATCTCATTTTGTTATTATTATATAAATAAAAAAACTGATTTACTCTAATGTGATTTCTCAGTCGTGCTTCTTTCGAAATGACTTTGCTCGTCATTTCTAACGTAGCGAGAAATCCCATCCTGTAATTAGTTTTTGGTCTGTAGTCGTATGTCATAAGTTTAGAAAAATTATTCAGACCGTATAGAGATAACTTCGCAAGAATTCATCTCCTCAATTGTTATATTTCCAATACGTACACGTATTAGTCTCAATGTTGGAAATCCAACCTTAGCAGTCATTTTTTGAATTGGTCGAGATTTTCCTTCACATAATTTTTGTATTGCTGTAGCGGCAATAATTCCATCTACTTGAACATAATATTCTTTTTCTACCTTCTTACTACGAATCTGTTCACTTTGTTTTCCATCTATAGTAAGTAATAATAATCCTTCGGAATCATAGTCTTAACGACCAATCGCCATCGTTTTATCGGGAAAAGGGTAGAGGATACCTAATAATATTTTATTTTTCCTGGTGTTTTCATTGTTTACAAACTAACTTAAATAACCGTAAGGTTTAAAAGAGTTTAAAGTGATGATGTTGCTCCTTTGTCATTCGTATAGGATAGTATTACTACAAATAAACAACAATATTGCATAACAATTATATACAGTACATTTGCAAAAATTAGATTTGAATGAACACCTTTGAAAGCTTTAACATATCCAAACAATTAAAATATACGATTGATGATTTAGGATTTACAAGTCCTACACCTATTCAAGTAGAAACATTTTCACCGATTCTTTCGGGAGCTGATTTAGTGGGTATTGCACAAACGGGAACAGGAAAAACGTTCGCCTATATGTTGCCCATTCTACAAAATTTAACGTTTTCTAAACAAGTGAATCCTCGTGTGTTAATACTTGTACCTACGCGTGAATTAGTGCTTCAAGTAGTTGAAAATATAGCGAGTTTTGGCAAGTATATAAATGTACGTGTTTTAGGAGTTTATGGTGGCACAAATATCAATACCCAAAAACAAACTGTCGCACAAGGAACAGATATAATTGTTGCAACTCCTGGTCGTTTATATGATTTAGCTATCAGTAAGGCTTTAAAGCTAAAATCAATTAAGAAATTAGTGATTGATGAAGTAGATGTGATGTTAGATTTAGGTTTTCGTTTTCAGTTGACCAACATCTTTGAATTATTACCAGAAAAACGTCAGAACGTCATGTTTTCGGCTACTATGACTGATGATGTTGCTGTTTTAATTGATGACTTTTTCATTACTCCTAAAAAAATATCGATTGCGGTAAGTGGAACACCCTTAGATACTATTTCACAGATTTGTTATGCGGTGCCTAATTTTTATACTAAGGCAAATTTACTAGCACATTTGTTAAGTGATTCAGAAACCTATACTAAAGTTTTAGTTTTTACACCTAATAAAAGGCATGCCGATCGACTTTTTGAAGTACTGAAAGAAATATTTAATGCTGAAATTGGAGTCATTCATTCAAATAAAACACAAAACTACAGACTACGTTCTATTGATGCTTTTAATGAAGGAAAAAACAGAGTTTTAGTCACAACCGATGTGATGGCTCGTGGTTTAGATTTAGATGAAATCAGTCATGTAATCAATTTTGATGTACCACGTTTTCCTGAAAATTATATGCATCGTATCGGTCGAACGGGTAGAGCAGAAGCTGAAGGTAATTCCATTCTATTTTATACAGAACGAGAAACAGAATCTAAAGAAGCTATTGAATATCTAATGGCCTATGAAATACCTGAACTCGAAATGCCTAATGAAGTTGCGATTTCAGAACAACTAATTCCTGAGGAACGACCTAGAGAAAGACAAGATTATGATCATGTACATTCCTTAGAATCAGAAGAGCTAGCTCCAGGTTTTCATGAAAAGAAAGAAAAGAATAAAAAAACCAATCAAGGAGGTTCGTATCGTAGAATTATAGCTAAAAAATATAAAAAACCGAGAACTAGAGGCGATAAGAATTATAATAAGAGGAATAAGAAAAAATAATTTGATTAAAAAAGCCTTCAAGAATTTTATTCTTGAAGGCTTTTAAAATTTTAACCTGAGTTAGAACTCTGGTTTATAAGGTTTCTTTCAACCATTTATAAAACTCGCGCTGCCAAACTAAGCTATTATGCTTGTTTAAAACCCAGTGATTTTCTTGTGGAAAATATAATAATTTACTTTTAATTCCTCGTAACTGAGCCGCTTGAAAAGCTTCAAGACCTTGTCCGATTGGTACTCTATAATCTTTTCCTCCTTGAATGATTAGGATAGGTGTATCCCATTGATCAACATTGTCAATAGGATTAAACTTAGCAAAAGATTTTTGTGCAGCAGCATTGTCTTTATCCCAGTATGGGCCTCCTAAATCCCAATTGACAAAAAACAATTCTTCAGTTGTACCATACATACTTCTTTGGTTAAAAATACCATCATGAGAGATAAAACTCTTAAATCGACCTTCGTGCATTCCTGCTAAATAAAACACAGAAAAACCACCATAACTGGCTCCGATACTTCCTAAACGATTTTCATCAACATACGATTCTTTAGCCAATTCATCAATAGCTACAAGGTAATCTTGCATATTTTGTCCACCGTAATCTTTACTGATTTGTTCATTCCATTCAACTCCAAAACCAGGCATACCACGTCTGCTTGGTGCAACAATAATATAACCATTGGCCGCCATTAATTGGAAATTCCATCTAAAAGAATAAAATTGACTCAAAGCTCCCTGAGGCCCGCCTTGGCAATACAATAGGGTAGGGTATTTCTTGCTTGCATCAAAGTTTGGTGGGTAAATCACCCAAGTCAACATATCCTTTCCATCAGTAGTTTCAATCATTCTTTTTTCTACGGTACTCAAATCTAATGAGTTGTATACAGCATCATTTACATGAGTCAATTGGGTCATTTCTCCATTAGACAAATTCACTGTATAAATTTCAACAGCATGATTCATATCTCTACGTTTTACTACCATGGTATTGTCTGATTGACCTACAATACCATTTACATCAAATTGACCTTTAGTAATTTGTTTTGGATAACTTTTGTGATCCATTTTTTTAGGAATGGCAATTTCAAATAATTGCACAGTACCTAAAACAGGTGCTACAAAATATATTTTATTCCCTTTTTCTCCCCAAATAAAACTATTTACAGTTCCATCCCAAGTAGCAGTTAGATTGACTGGTTTGTTGTCTATTCGAATAATAATATCATTTTTATCTGCCTCATAACCGTCACGTTTCATTTGGAGCCAAGCTAGTTGACCTAATTTAGAAAATGCGGGATTTGTATCATAACCTTTATTATTTTTCGTTAGATTTATTGTTTTTTTTGAATCTAGATTAAATTCATAAATATCAGAATTTGTACTTAAGGTATAGTCTGTACCATAGATTTTTTTTGCTACATATAGGATGCTTTTTCCATCAGGACTCCATAAATAATCCTCAGATCATCCGAATGGTTTTTGAGGACAGTAATAAGGTTCCTTTGGCATAATATCCATTGTGATTGTCATATCGTCTGTAGTAGTTTGATACATTATATGACTATAAGCGCCATCTTCCCACGTATCCCAATGACGATAGTTTAATGCATCAATTATTTTCACATTCGAATCAGAAACATCAGAATAATGATCTTGTCCTGTTACGTTTTTAAGTTTTACATCTTTGGTAATGATTTTATATTTACCATCTGATGAAAGTTTTTTGTCCTTTAAAAGAGAAATATATTCCGTTATTTTTTGTGGAGTTCCCCCATTAATAGGTATTTGGTAAACAATTTTAGTACTTGAATTTGTTTCAAGAGAATATTTAGAAACACTATAAATTACATTTTTGCCATCTTGGGTTATGCCTTTACCTGAAACTTTTCCTAATTGTAGTAGGATTTCGGGTGTCATGACCTCTTGTGCTGTTATTCCTAAAACTGATATTGTAATTAAAAAACTAAATAATATTTTACGCATAATATAAGATTGAATGTTTGTATAAAACTTTGGTAAATTTAAAATTTTAATTCGAATGAATAGGGCAAATACTTTACAATTAATCCGGTTTATTTATCAATTTTAATTGATTAGAACTAAAATATTCCTAAATTGCTACTACTATAAATTACTTCTTTAATGAGGGTAAAATTACAATAAGATGAAAAACATAATTAAAATTTTATTATTTGGAATTTTTCTGTTGGTGTCGGTGTACTCAATAAATGCACAAAAATTAACTGCCGAGAATTTTAACGGTCTTAAATTTAGGAATTTAGGTCCAGCTTTGACTTCTGGTAGGATAGCCGATATTGCTATTCATCCCGAAAATGAAAATATTTGGTATGTAGCTGTTGGTTCAGGTGGTGTTTGGAAAACTATAAATTCTGGAACTACATGGACAGCTATATTTGATAAACAAACTAGTTATTCTATTGGTTGTTTAACAATTGATCCAAATAATTCTCACACTATCTGGGTAGGTACTGGTGAAAATGTAGGAGGTAGACATGTGGGTTTTGGAGATGGAATATATGTAAGTTATAATGATGGGAAAACATGGAAAAATATGGGATTAAAAAAATCGGAACATATTTCTAAAATTATAATACATCCAGAAAATTCAAATATAATATGGGTTGCTGTGCAAGGACCTCTATGGAGTAAAGGTGGTGAAAGAGGTGTTTATAAAACTACAGATGGAGGAAAAACTTGGAAAAAAACATTAGGAGGTAACGAATGGACTGGAGCTACTGATTTGGTTTTAGATTCAACAAATCTAGATATTATTTATGCAGCAACATGGCAACGGCACAGAACTGTTGCAGCTTATTTAGGTGGTGGCCCAGATTCTGGTATCCATAAAAGCTATGATGGAGGAGAAACATGGCAAAAACTTACCGAAGGACTACCAAAAGTCAACATGGGTAAAATTGGTTTAGCAATTTCTCCATTTAATTCTGAAACTATTTATGCCGCTGTAGAATTAGAAAGAATAACAGGAGGTTTATTTATATCGAAAAATGGTGGTTTGTCATGGACTAAACAATCTGATGTTATTTCTGGTGGAACAGGGCCTCATTATTATCAAGAATTATATGCCTCCCCACATCAGGAAGGACGACTTTATTTTATGAATAATGTTGTAAAAATATCTGATAATCATGGAAAAACATTCTATAACATGAATGAAAAGAACAAACATGTTGACAGCCATATCGTGGCTTTCAAGAAATCAGATACTAATTATGTGTTATTTGGAACAGATGGAGGTTTGTATGAATCATTTGATTTGACAAAGAGCTGGCGTTATATTCGCAATTTACCAATAACGCAATATTATAAACTAGCAGTAGATGATGCAAAACCGTTTTATCATATATATGGTGGTACACAAGACAATGGGTCGCATGGAGGTCCTTCTAGAACTAGAAGTACAGTTGGAATTACAAATTCTGATTGGTGGATCACATTAGGTGCAGATGGACATCAATCTGCAACAGAGCCAGGCAATCCAAATATTACCTATGGCGAATTTCAACAAGGTAGACTGTGGCGTATTGATCAAACGACTGGAGAAACTGTTTTTATTCAACCACAAAGTAGAGAAGGAGAAGTCTATGAACGTTTTAACTGGGATGCGCCAATTTTAGTAAGTCCGCATAAGCCAACTCGATTATATTTTGCTTCGCAACGTGTTTGGCGTTCTGAAAATAGGGGAGATGAATGGATGCCTATTTCAGGTGATTTAACCCGTAATCAAGAACGCCTATCCCTCCCTATAATGGGTAAACAACAGAGTTGGGATAATGCATGGGATGTGGGCGCTATGTCAAATTATAATACAATCACTTCACTAGCAGAGTCACCAAAACAAGAGGGGTTAATTTATGCTGGTACGGATGATGGTATTATTCAAGTTACTGAAAATGGAGGTGAAACTTGGAAAAAAATAGAAATGAGTAGTACTAAAGGAGTTCCATCTACTGCTTTTGTAAATGATATTCGTGCAGATTTATTCGATGCAAATATCGTCTATGTCGCTTTGGATAATCATAAATATGGTGATTATAAACCCTATTTATTAAAGAGTGTTGATAAAGGAAATAACTGGACGTCAATTACTGGAAATTTACCAACTCGCTTACTTACATGGCGTTTGGTGCAAGATCACAAAAAAAAGAACCTTCTTTTTGCAGCTACTGAATATGGAATTTATTTTACTAATAATATCGGAACTAATTGGATACAATTAAAAGGGGGAGTACCCACTATTCCTTTTAGAGATATTACTATTCAACGTAGAGAAAATGACTTGGTAGCAGCATCTTTTGGTAGAGGGATTTATGTCTTAGATGATATTACACCTATTCGAGATTTTGATATTTCTATGTTGAAATCCGAAGCTTCTTTATTCGATGTAAAACCTGCTTATTGGTATGTTGAAAAAGGAGGAACCTATGGGCAAGGCGATGCTGAGTTTAGAGCTAAAAACCCACTATTTGGAGCTGTTTTCACATATTATATGCCAGAGAAACTAAAATCTTTAAAAGAAATTAGGAAGGAAAGAGAAAAAGAGTTAACCAAAAAAGAAACGGAAATCAAATTTCCAAGTTGGGAAGCTCTAGAAAAAGAAAAAAATCAAGAAATACCAGAAATACTACTCACTATTAAAAATAGTGATGGAAAAGTTGTAAATACCATTATTGGTCCCAATAAAAAAGGATTTAATCGTATTAACTGGAAACTAGATTATTCTAATAAAAGTGGTGTTAAATTGAAAGTTCCCAAAAAACAGGAGGAGTATTTTAGAACAAATATACTGGCTACTCCAGGTATCTATTCAGTTACAATTTCAAAACGTATAGATGGTAAGCTAATAGATTTAGATGAAACAAAGAGTTTTATAGTAAAACCTTTAGCAAAAGGTGCTCTAAAGGGGGCATCTTATGCTGATATTGATGCTTTTAGAGATAAATTTCAAGTGTTTCAACAAAATCTTACAGCTACAAATTCTGTACTTAAAAAAAGTATTCTGTTAGTGGGCGCCATGGGGCGTGCTTTAGATATAGCAGATCGCCAAAGTCCCGAATTAACTAAAAATATCTTTGAAGCAAGACAAGAGTTAGGAAATATTAAGCAACAACTAAGCGGTTACAGGACTAAAAATGAAATTGGAGAGAAATCAAACCCAACACCTAGAAATGCCAATTTTATTGCAAAGATGGCTATAGGTAGTTCAACATATGGTCCAACGACCACACACAAAGCAGCGTTAAACAGAGCTATAAAACAATTAAAACAAATTAAAGCAAAACTAAAAAACTTAACCACAACGAAACTTCCTGATATAGAAAGGCAGTTAAAAGCTATCAATGCACCATGGATAGAAGGACAAGGACTAATTGATGATTAAATAATATTTTTGACATTATAGAATGTTGCTTACTGTAAATATGTATTTATGAGAAAATCTGGAACTAATGGACTTATTGTTTTAGCATTTATTGCGATATACGTTATTTGGGGATCTACCTATTTGTGGAATAAAATTGCAGTTACTGAATTACCACCTATGATGTTGGCTTCTATTCGGTTTTTAAGTGCTAGTATGCTTATATTTATTATTGCAAAACTCATAGGGTTCAATCTTGCAATAACCAAGCGACAATTAATGAATACTGCCGTAGCAGGTTTTTTATTTCTAACTTTTGGAAATGGAGTAGTGGTTTGGGCATTAAAATTTCTAGATAGCGGCTTTGCAGCACTAGAAATATCAGCACAACCACTAATTATTTTATTCTTGATGCGAATTTTTGAAGGTAAAAAAATTAGACTGATGTCAATTATAGGTGTGATCTTAGGTAGTATAGGAATTTATTTATTAGTTAGCCAAAAACAATTGATCAGTGATGAGGATACCGTTATTGGCATGCTGATGATCTTTGCTTGTATGATAAGCTGGGGCTATGGAAGTATATTTGTATCAAAAGCTGATTTGCCTTCTAATTATTTTGTAAATACAGGTTATCAAATGTTAACAGGAGGGATCATGCTGATAATCACTAGTTTACTTTTGGGTGAAGAATGGATCTATCCAACGCAATGGAGTCAACCCGTACAAATATCTATGATTCTCTTAATTGTTTTTGGAGGTATCGTCGCTTTTACTGCCTTTAACTTTTTATTAAAATCTGTTTCTCCTGAAAAGGTGGCAACGTCTACTTATATAAATCCGCTTATTGCACTTGCATTAGGCTGGTATTTCTTAAACGAACAGATTACTACGCAATCCATTATAGCAGCAATTATTCTTTTGACAGGTGTCTATTTTATAAATACCAAGAGGAATTTGGCATTATATTCAAGGTTTTCTAAAATTTTAAGACGAAAAAATTGATTTAAATCCCAATCGTTTAATAACTTTACAACCAGATTTAAAATTTAACTAACCATAACATATAAATTAATGAAGACTCAACTTTTATTGCTAATCTCTATTATTGGAGGATTTATTAGCTTACAATCTCAAGAATACCTTAGAATGATAGATGAAGGTACGCATGCTGTACAAGATGTAATTAATAATGCAGAAGTCTATTTTGAAAACAGAGATCAAGGTAGAGGAACTGGTTTTAAACAATTCAAACGTTGGGAATATAATGCAAAAAGATTGATGAACGAACAAGGTTATATTCCTTCAGATAGTGATAACTGGGAAGAATTAAAAAGATACAATGTCTATCTTAATGAAACGAATCACACTAAAACATATAATACTTACGATAATTGGACAGAATTAGGTCCTCATTATTGGAATGCTACAACATCATGGAATCCCGGTGTCGGAAGAATTACAAGTATTGCTATAGATAAATTAGATAGTAATCATATAATTATCGGTGCTAACACGGGTGGTGTTTGGAAAACAACTGATGCAGGTGTAAATTGGATATCTTTGAATGATAATTTTTCAAATTTACACGTATATTCAGTCGCTATAGATCCATCAAATAGTATGGTTTATTATTTTGGATCAAACGATGGTATTGTGTATAAATCTTTGGATGCAGGAGCAACTTGGAATTTATTAGGAGATATAGGCTCCTCCATTGTAAACAAACTTTTAATACATCCAAATGATTCAAATATATTGTTCGCTACTGCACAATATGGGGGAATACGAAAATCTGTTGATGGCGGTATAACATGGCAACAAGCAGCTGCAGATTCACAAGGTTACGATATAGAGTTTCAACCAGGTAACCCAACTATAGTTTATGCATCTGGTAGATCTTTTCATAAATCAATTGATGGTGGTATGACTTTCACACAGATTGGAGGTTTTACAACTGGCCCCAAAATGATAGGTGTTTCTCCAGATGATGCCAGTGTAGTATATGTAGCTGAGGCTGATGGTAATAAGTTCGGAGCTTTCTATTCATCTAACGATAGTGGGAATAGTTTTATAAAACTAAATCATGGAACTAACAATTATTTTGGGTATAGTACTGCAGCAGACGATTCTTATGGGCAAGCACCCAGAGATATGGACATTACCGTAAATCCAAACGATGTAAATGAAGTACATATTGCTGGAATTAATACATGGCGATCAATTGATGCAGGTGTTTCTTTTACGCCTACCTCTGATTGGACTCCTTATAATGCTAATCAACAAAATATTGGTTATTGTCATGCAGATGTTGATATTATGTTGTTTGATGGTAATACTTTATATGTCGGTACAGATGGGGGTATTTTTAAGGCGACTAATACGAGTAATATAACAACGGATTACTATACAGATATAACTACTGGCATTGGTATACGACAGTTTTATAAAATTGGTGTTTCACAGGAAGAAGAAATTGTAGTTTCTGGTGGCTCTCAGGATAATGGTACCTCATTTTATACGGCAGTTAACGGTTGGCGTGATTGGATGGGTGCAGATGGAATGGAAACTTTTGTAGATAAGACTAATTCTAATGTTATGTATGGCACTATCCAATTTGGTGGTATGTATCGTACAGATAATGGTGCAAATACACTTATTTACATACCAGGTCCTGGTCCTGGCTCGGGAAATTGGGTGTCGCCATTTGAGCAAGATCCATTTGTTGATAATACAATATATATTGGATATGATCGCATTTATAAATCAATTAATAAGGGAGCTAGTTGGGTGTCAATATCCCAAAGTTTTGGTGGAAATATAGATCATTTAAAAATAGCTCCTTCAGATAATTTAGTAATGTATTTAGCCTATAATACTTCAATGTATAAAACTTCTGATGGAGGTTCTTCTGTATGGAAATTATTAACACCACCTAGTGGCACTATTAATTCCATTGCAATACACCCTACTGATTCTGAAAGAATAGCAGTAGCTACAACAAGTACAAATGCTGTCTTTGTTTCTAATGATGGTGGTAGTACTTGGTTGAATTACAAGAAAAACCTACCCAATTTTTCTGCTTTAGCCTTGGTTTGGGATGACAATGGAGAAGATGGATTATATCTTGGTATGAATTATGGTATCTACTATATTGACAATACCTTATCAGAATGGGAAACCTTTACTAATAACTTACCCAATGTTATTATAAATGAATTAGAAATTAATAAAGCAGATCAAAAAATCTACGCAGCCTCCTATGGAAGGGGTTTGTGGGCTTCACCTATAGTTTATAATTCAATCGGATTAGAGGAATTCTTAGAACAAAAGGATGTAAGCATATTTCCTAATCCAGCATCAACTACACTGAATGTTAAAATGGATAAAGTTATGAATGCTTCTATTCGAATTTTTAATAGTTTAGGAGAACTATTGGTGTACCAGCCACAAGTTTCATCTGATACTGTACACAGTATAAATATCTCAGCCCTTCCAAAAGGCATTTATTTTGTTCGAATTAATTCTGATAAAGGTACTATTACTAAAAAACTTGTTAAAGAATAGAGTTATTCATTTTTTTTCATAGAAAATAATAGAATAAATTTTCATTAGATAGCCAAAAGTGTGTTGAAAATGACCTTATAAATCATAAGCACTTACTGTAGTAGGTTAGTTTAAATAACTGTTATTACTAATTTAATTAGTAAATTTATAAGATTTTTCAAATCCAAGATATAAATTTATGGATAATGAATAGGCTGTTTCCTGAAGGGGCATACTATTTATCTAGTATCACAAATTTCAAAGCTTAAAATAATCTTTAAATATAAAGTATCTTTTATAGTATTCAAAACTAAATATATAGCATTATGAAAAAAATAGTTTTTATCGTTGTCGTATCCTTTTTAATTGTTTTAACAAATCAAAGTGTTTATGCTTTTTGTACGAGAACAGATGTTGTTATTTTAGACAAAAATGATCTAGATGAAATTAGTGTTAAAACATCAAAAGACGTTTACATTGTCGATGAAGAAATTACAGTTAATTTTTCAGGATTATCTGGTAATAAAGAAGATTGGATTACTTTAATTAAGCCTTCAGCCTCTGTAAGAGATTATGGCAATTGGAAATACACACATGGACAAATAAGTGGTAGTTTAACTTTTAAGGGTATGCAAGAAGGTGAATATGAAGTCAGAGTGTTTTTTAGCAATGGTTTTACAATTCAAGCTAGATACCCTTTTAAAGTCATTAAAAGTACTAAGGAAGCTACTTTAGAAGAAATCATTGATCGTAGTCCTGCTAGAAATTATATTAACTCACTGGTTGAAAGGCTAGACGAACTCGAATCACTTAAAAATAGTACAGATTGGGGAAGTGAGCGTACAATGATGAGATACGCATCATTACTTGAAGTCGTACCCATTCATTTAGAAAATGTAATTTCGGGAGATCCCAATTTTGACGCAAGCAACTATAAAACAAGGTTTAAAGACTATCAAACCTATTATGGTGCTAATGTAGGTAAGGCAGCTGAAACTAATTTGGCAAAAGCAGATTTTGAAAAAATACTTACAGATAAAAGTTGGAAGCTTACAAATCTCATGGACGAAAGACTGGGAAGTGGAGCAGGGTGGGTGCATAGTTATTTTAACACTTCAAACTATCTTAAAGAAGCCAAAGAAATGAACTATCCTAACTTATTGAATATCACTATAGAAGGTGACACTAAATTTAAAGGTCATAGTTTTGATTATAAGGTGCAAACCGTAAAAGAATTTGCTACAGCCTACAAATCATATTACAATCAGACTTTAGAAAGCGTGATTAACGGATTGATCGAAGGAGCTTACGAAAACAAAACAAAAAATGCACAAGATGCTATAAAATATGCAGAACAAGCAAAACAATTAAGTGATGCAGCATTACTACTATTACCAGATGATAGTAGCATTAAAGCTTTAAATAAAGAAACAACAAATACGCTTAAAAAAATAGGCGGTGCCATTTTTGCAAAAGTTTATACAAGTGACTTACATCAAGACAATGCGGGAAAAATAGTATTTTTTACTAAAAAGCCGAGTATTAAAGCAGAAAATAGAGCAACTATAAAAACTACATACAAGGCTGGTGATTTTATTTATGCTATGGCTTATTTAAAGGGTAGTTTTAAGGACTTAACCAAATCAACAAATGGTATCAACGTCACTGTAAGTCTTTTTGTAGATGGCTCTAAAAAAACAAATCATACGTTCGGTATGGATTATGCTAGCTTGCAAAAAGGAGCTACTTATTCATTTATGGAAATTATTCCTAATCCAGCCACAAATAAACATAGTGGTCCAGCTAAATATGCACAAAAATTGGCCACTATTTCTCCGAGGAATCATACAATAAAATTTTCTTTAGATGCGATACAGCCAGGTACAAGCGCTATGATACATTTGGCT
>JAUVBX010000078.1 GCA_030590985.1 Lutibacter sp.
AACGGCACAAGTTGGTGATCGGTTTCAGTTTCAACGTTTGGGGTATTTTGTAGTAGATAAGGATAGTTCAGTAGCTAATTTGGTTTTTAATCGTACCGTAGCCCTCAAAGATTCATGGGCTAAAAAGGCAGTTAATAAACAGGCTACACAATCTAACAAACCAGATGTGGCTATTACTAAGATTTATCCTTTTGCAGGAAAGTATTTAAAAGCTCGTGAAGAAGACGAACGACAAGAATTGGAAGCGAATATTTACAATTTAAGCGATTCGGTTTCCGCTGAGGGACTTTTAAATCTAGTAAAAGTTGTCAACACAAATAAGGAGTTTCTAACGTATTTTATGATTTTAAATTCTAAAAAAGTTAGCCTTGATTTATCGAATACAGAGACTTTTAGTTTACTAAATGATTTATTGGGTAAAGGTTTAAAAATGAAAAATTCATATGTACGTTATCGTGCGGTTGATTTTGTTAGAACTTATCCTGTATTTAAAGACAAGCATATTGATTTGTTACAAGAAATGGGCAAAAGTGATTTGAATACTAAAATAGTTGCCCTATTAACAGAGTTTTTGGACTAATACCTTGTTGTTTGTTTACTTTGATTAAAATGATAACTTACAGATCTAAATTAGATAAACGTAATAGACTTGTGTTTATATAATTGTTGGGCACAAGAGAAAAATTAATGATGCATAAATCAATCAGATGAAGGATATAATATTAACTTTGTATTTTATTTAAATTTAAATTATTAATTATGAATAACGGAACAGTAAAGTTTTTTAATAAATCTAAAGGGTTTGGATTTATTACACCTGATGATGGTGGTAAAGATGTATTTGTGCATCAAAATGGATTAATTGATGAGATAACTGAAGGAGATAAAGTAAGCTATGATGTGGAGGAAAGTCCAAAAGGCTTGAACGCAATAAATGTCAAAGTAGAATAATATATTACTTTACTTTAACATCCTTGCAGTGTATAAGCCTATCAGATTTGATAGGCTTATTTAATTTTAAAAACTGATAATTCTTAAGTAAGAGAGTATTATTTATTGCTTATTTACAAACAGCTCAAGTGCATAACAAAACCTAAATTTCATTAAAATGCAGCTTAGCAAATCGTTGTATGCAATTAAAAACATAGCATTGAATTATGCTCAAAATATGAATACTAATATAAACTTAGCCGTTCTTATAGACGGTGACAATATTCCATCCGCCTATATAAAAGAAATGATGGAGGAAATTGCAAAGTATGGAAATCCGACAATTAAGAGAATCTATGGCGATTGGACTAAACCTAATCTCACCAAATGGAAAAACCTATTATTGGAAAATGCAATTACTCCTATTCAACAATATGGATATACTACTGGCAAGAATGCGACTGACTCTGCTATGATAATAGATGCTATGGACATCCTTTACAGTGGCAAAGTCAATGGTTTTTGTTTAGTTTCAAGTGACAGTGATTTTACTCGATTAGCTACGCGATTAAGAGAAGCTGGAATGCAAGTAATTGGTATTGGAGAAAAGAAAACTCCTAATCCTTTCATTGTTGCTTGTGATAAATTCGTTTATATAGAAATTCTGAAAAATCAAGCTGAAAAGAAAAATGATGATAACAAAGGGTTGAGCAAAATTAATATAGATAAAATAACCCGAAAAGAAATTAATTTAATTACAACCACTATTTCAGATCTTTCTGACGAGGATGGTTGGGCTTTCCTTGGAGACGTAGGAAGTTTATTGCAAAAAAAACAACCTAATTTTGATTCAAGAAATTACGGATTTGAAAAGCTAACACCATTAATTAAATCAATTGGAAACTTTGAGCTAGAACAACGAGAAAATCCTAAAAGAAGACACAAATTGATTTTTGTGAAAAATAAATAAAAGCATACAAAAAAATCTAAAAAGCATTAAAACGCTTTTTAGCCAAACCGTTAATAATAATTAGCGAAACACAAAACCATATTGATAAAATAAAAAAATGCAGAAGATTTTAATCATCATTAATGATGCACCCTATGGAACAGAAAAGGCATACAATGCTTTAAGAATGGCAATAACATTACAAAAAGAACACGGAAATAACGTGGAAGTGATACTATTTTTACTTGCAGATGCTGTTACTTGTGGACTTCCAAATCAAAAAACACCAAATGGATACTATAACATTGAAAGAATGTTAAAAATTGTTATCAAGAATGGTGGAGAAGTAAAAAGTTGTGGCGGTTGTTCAGAAGCTCGTGGAATTTCCAAATTAGAGTTTATTAAAGGTGTAAAACTGAGCAATATGAAAGAATTTGCCCAATGGACAGTTGATTGTGATAAGGTTTTAACATTTTAGGTATACTGGTAGTTAGACCTTGATAAAAAATATAAGCAAGTAATAAAGCGTATAATGACATTAGATTTTAAGAAACAAGAAATTAATGTATTGGAACATCTCGAGGAAATTTTGAGAGGTGTTAAGAAAGGAGCTTTAGTCACAACCAAGTCTAACGGCCAAGTCAATAGCATGACCATATCGTGGGGACAAATTGGTTTTGAGTGGAATAAACTCATTTTTACTATTTATATAAGATCAGGGAGACATACTCATAAAATGTTGGAAGAAAGCAATGAGTTTACATTGAATATTGGTTTTGGAAAAAAGGTTGAAAAAATTCTTAATTTTTGTGGGACAAAAAGTGGGACTTCTATAGACAAAATTAAAGAACTTGGTCTTACGCTAGTACCAGGAAATGAAATTTCAACTCCCGGAATTAAAGAACTTCCGCTTACACTCGAGTGTAAGATTATTTATAAACAACTTCAAGATAAAGACGCTATTCTAGAAAGTTTGACCAAACGATTTTACCCTACAAATATTCCGAGTGACAATGCTAGTTCAAATTGTGATTATCATACCATGTTTTATGGTGAAATAGTCGGAGCTTATATAATAGAATAAAGCAATCCTATTTTATAGCGAATTTTTAATTTGAGTAATTCGCAATGTATTTACCATACCTTCATTTAGTATGGGCATTGAAGTGAGATTAACAACATAGTCTCCTTTTGTCAGATACCCTTTCTTTTTTGCTATTTGGTTGATGTCGACTACTGTTTCATCTGTAGTACTCATCTTATCATAAAAGTGCGCTTTAACACCCCACAATAAGTTTAGCATAGTTAGTATTCGCTTATTAGATGTAAAGGCCAAAATCATTGATTTAGGACGACCTGCTGAGATTTGAAAAGCAGTATAACCAGAGTTGGTTAAGGTAGAAATAGCCTTTGCTTCAATATCATTGGCAACTTCAACTGCATGATAACATACTGTTTTAGAGATAAAACGTTCAGAAACACTTTTAATCGCTACGTGAGGTACGTGTATCAAGGGTGAATCCTCTACGCTTTCGATAATACTTCTTATTTGTTGAATCACAGTAACTGGATATTCACCAATTGAAGTTTCACCAGATAGCATTACAGCATCAGCTCCATCCATAATTGAATTAGCTACATCATTTACCTCAGCTCTTGTAGGAACTTGACTGCTAATCATTGTTTCCATCATCTGTGTGGCTATGATAACAGGTTTATGTGCTTTTTTAGCTGCATACACTAATTTTTTTTGGATTAATGGTACTTGTTCCATAGGTATTTCCACACCTAAATCACCACGAGCTACCATAAGAGCATCACATTCTGGTAATATTGTAGAAATATTAGCAAGAGCTTCTGGTTTTTCAATCTTGGCTACAATAGGAATTTTATAACTACATCGTTGATCAATAAAATCTCTAAGTTGTTTAACATCTTCGGCTGTTCTTACAAATGAAAGCGCCACCCAATCTACTTCTTGATCTATAGCAAATGTCACATCTGCTTTATCTTTATCGGTCAGTGCAGGAAGCGATATATTGGTGTTTGGTAGGTTAACTCCTTTTTTTGATTTTAATTTACCACCTCTTAACACCTTAGTTACTACTGTGTCTGTATTGTTTGTTTCTGTAACTTCAAACAAGAGTTTTCCATCATCTACCAATATATTTTCACCAACTTTTACATCTTTTGGAAACTCTTGGTAAGTCATAAAAGCTTTTTGCTTATTACCGATACATTTGTTGGTGGTAAAAGTAAAAGTATCCCCTTTTTTAAGTTTTACTCCTTTTTCCATTTCGCCTACTCTAAGTTTTGGTCCTTGCAAATCTGCGAGTATGGCTACATGAACATTCAATTCATCATTTAGTTCACGTATATTTATGATACGTTTTTCTACATCATTATGATTGGCATGCGAAAAATTAATTCGAAAAACATTAACACCACTTAATATCATATCGCGTATAATATCTTTTGTTTCGCAAGCAGGTCCTAATGTTGCAACTATCTTCGTTTTTTTTTGATGCGGCATAAGTTTAAAATATTAGTAGTTTTTTATTTTTTAAATTTTCCAAATGTATTAATTCGGCAGCATAAATTTGGGGTATATTTTGTATTTTTTTTATTAAGTCAGTATAGAAAGTAAGACTGTCATCTCCTTCAATTTTTAATAAATAATGAGCAGCTTTTAAATCTTTGAAATAACATTTTTTTTGTTGGGAAAGTGTTGAGGTTTGTGTAAATAAATCGTGTGTATTATTCACTTCTTTTTCTATAAGACAATGATTGTTTAACAAAAACCATTTACGATAAAAGGACTCATCTTCGTACTCAAAAACACTAAACTCAGCACTTATACTTTTGTTTATAATAGAAGTAGATTTATGCAATTGCAGATTTAGGTATTTGTTTAATAAAAATGCGACTCTGTAGTCATAATCATCACTATAGATGGCTATAATTTGAAAACTCTCTTTAAAAATATCATCAAGATGTAATTGGTGAGTTTTCATATAGTGAACAAAGTATTTTTTATTTGAAAAGTAAAGTATATACTACTTAAAATAATTTTACTCAATACGTTTTTGAAATTTGTAATAAGCTCTACGACTGGCAATTTCTTCAGCTTTCTTTTTAGAAGTGGCTCGAGATTTTCCGACAATTTTATTTCCCACTAGTAGTTTTACTGCAAAGTACTTGACATGGCTTTTCCCAGAGTCTTCATAGGCTATAAATTCATAGTTAAATTGATTTTTTTGACACCATTCAATAAAAAGACTTTTGTAACTACTTATCTTTCCTAGTAATTGATCAAGATCAACATAGATGCTAATGAGTTTCTTTTTGATAAACTTATCCATTATTACATACCCACGGTCTAGGTATATCGCAGCAATTAATGCTTCAAAAAAATCGCCGTGAGCATTGTAGCTAAATTTTCTTTTGGAAGTAGGTTTTTTTGCAAAACTAATAAGATCTAGTTCTTTACCTATTTCATTCAGATGCTTACGACTTACAATTTTAGAACGCATTTGAGTCAATTCACCTTCTCTACTTTCTGGTAAATTATGGAATAGAAATGAAGTGACAGAGGCATCTAGTAAAGCATCACCTAAAAATTCTAGACGTTCATAATTAATTTTATTCCCATTAGGATCTGTTTTGTTAGCAGACTTATGAGTAAACGCAATTTTATAAATAGAAATATTTTTAGGTTTATAACCTGTTAGGTTTTTTATACGTTTGAAAAAAATATCTTCTTCCTTATTTTTTAAAAATGATATTTTAGGGATGATATTCAAAAGTGTTTTTAACTGTTTTTATATTTTTTAAAAAGAATACATGCGTTGTGTCCTCCAAAACCAAAAGTATTACTCATAGCTACATTTACCTCTCTTTTTTGTGCTTTATTAAATGTAAAATTGAGTTTGTTATCTATTTCATCATCATCAGTAAAGTGATTAATCGTCGGAGGGATAATACTGTTATTGATAGCTAGAATTGACGCAATAGCTTCAACAGCTCCTGCAGCACCTAAAAGGTGACCTGTCATAGATTTTGTAGCGTTAATATTGAGTTTATACGCATGATCTCCAAACACCTCTTTTATAGCTTTAACTTCTGCAATATCACCCAATGGGGTGGCTGTACCATGCACGTTGATAGTATCGACATCTTCAGGCTTTAGATTGGCATCGCGCAAACAATTTTCCATTACTAGTTTTGCTCCTAATCCTTCAGGATGTGGGGCTGTTATGTGGTATGCATCTGCTGAAAGACCACCACCAACAATTTCTGCATAAATTTTTGCTCCACGAGCTTTTGCATGCTCATGTTCTTCTAATACCAATGCACCCGCGCCTTCACCTGACACAAATCCATCACGATCTTTATCAAATGGACGAGAAGCTGTTTTAGGATCATCATTTCTAGTAGACATGGCTCTCAAGGCATTAAACCCACCAATCCCACCAATAGTAACCGTAGCTTCAGAACCTCCAGAAATCATAACATCAGCATGATTTAATCGAATATAGTTCATAGCATCTATTAAAGCATTTGATGAGGATGCACAAGCTGAAACAGTCGCAAAGTTGGGTCCCCTAAATCCATATTTCATAGATATATATCCTGGTGCAATATCAGCAATCATTTTTGGGATAAAAAATGGATTAAACCTTGGAGTTCCATCACCTTTTGCATATTCAATCATTTCATTTTGAAAAGTTTCGAGACCTCCAATTCCAGATCCCCAAATAACACCAATTCTATTTAAATCCTCTTTTTCAAGAACTAATCCAGCATTTAAAACCGCTTCATCTGCTGCAACCAATGCATATTGTGTAAAACGATCCATTTTACGGGCATCTTTTCTAGGGATAAAATCATTTAAATTAAAGTTCTTGATTTCGCAAGCAAATTGAGTTTTAAATTTACCAGCATCAAAATTTGTAATAGGTGCTGCACCACTTACTCCATTAACCAAACCTTCCCAATATTCTTTAACATTATTTCCTATCGGAGTTAGAGCCCCAAGCCCAGTGATAACTACACGTCTTTGTTTCA
>JAUVBX010000006.1 GCA_030590985.1 Lutibacter sp.
GTTTAGGTTGGATTACTAAATTCACTAAAGACTTTATTAATTCTGAGGAACTCAAAGCACAAAAAGAGAATGGTGTAACTCGTAAATTGGTAGGCTTTGAGATGCAAGAAAAAGCCATACCACGACATAACTACCCTATTGTTGATGTAGATGGCAACAGTATCGGTATCGTAACCTCAGGAACTATGAGCCCTTCTTTAGGTATTGGAATAGGTATGGGGTATGTCACCAAAGAATTCAGCAAGTCAGATTCTGAAATCTATATTCAGGTTCGTAAAAAAACTGTTTTAGCTAAAGTGGTTAAGTTGCCTTTTTATAAGGGCTGAAAATTTCTCGTGTAGAAATATCTTTGAGTTTTTTTTGGTTTACTGTTCAATGAAATTACCTACTCGATACAATAGGCCTCTTAGAAACAGACGAGATTAGTCATAGTAACCAGATAATTACCTTGCCCAGTGTCAAAATTTAAAAAATATTCGGCTGTGAAGCAATAAAAAATTAAATAAATTAATCCTTCACACAACGAACGGAATAAGCATTAATAAACTCCGTTTCGTGATGATTAAGACTACCCAGCGTTTTATGTAGTGCAAAGCTAATGCGCAAAGCACTTGATTCATTTATCCCTTCCGAAGTAGTCCAGAAGTGAGTCATTTCACCCATATCTTGGTGTAGTAAATAACCACTAAATGTTTCTGGATAAAATTTTCCATAACCACTTGGGAGAGCTGTAAACCCAGTGCTATTGTTTGTTGGTCGATAAGCAACATTACCTGCACTTTCACCGCTTATATCCCAAATTGTTTTACTTGCCAATGCCTTGCCAATCATATTACCAGCGATTTCTCCATTGTTATAAATATATTGTTTCAATTGAATCCATTCTTCATAAGAAGGAACATGCCAGCCACAAGGGCAGGCACCTCGTACTCCACTTGGATTATTACTGCTTGCATTTTTACGATTCATAGCTGCATCCCAGTTATATAACACCCCATATGTTTGGTAATTAAACGTTGATTTGGCTAATTCAATATCATTACCCCTATAATCATAAACATAATAATCAAGAATTTCGCTACCCCAAATTCTACCAGTGTTTGTAGACACATAAGGGGTGATTTCAGGTAAATAAGCGAGGTTCTCAGCAAACCATACTTGTTCTCCAATTTTTAGCACATTATACACATTAGCATCACGTTGGTCTGTATAAGTACCGTGTGAGTCGTCACTCCATATTATACCTGGATCCGTTTTAAAACTCCAAACAACACTTTTGTCTGTTTCTTCAGTTGAATCTGTTATGACCACCTTCCAATAATAAGTGGTGTTGTACACAAGTGTTGGTGTATAAGATTTATGTGTTTGCCCAAAACTAACTTTTGTAGTAGGGTCTGTTTCAGTTCCAAAATAAACATCAAAGTTTAATACGTTACCATTAGCACTAATTTCTGCTTCCCATGATAAAGTGGTGTTTAGTGCTACATTTATCGCTTTATTGGTGGGAAAAATCAGGTCTATATTCTTCCTTAGCAGTATTATTTTAGGTTCTAATTTAATTTTAGGTTCTGATTTAATTTTAATAATTGCTTTTGTTTTGATAGCTTCTTTGCTCTTAATTATCTGTGCATTGCAAACAGATGGTATTCCTAAAAATAAAAACAAACCTAATGTAATTGTTATAAGATATTTCATAATTTTTGGTATCTGTTGTTTAATATAACATGTGTCTTATTGCATATAAACATACGTCTAATTCAATTTTAAAATCCTTATTTCCCCATAAAACTCTCAACCGCCAACTCATAACTCTGCAAACCAAAACCAGCAATTACACCTTTAGCATAGGCAGAAATATATGAAGTATGTCTAAACGATTCTCGTGCCCAAACATTAGATATATGTACTTCTATAACGGGGATTTCAATAGCTTTAACAGCATCACCTATACCCACAGAAGTATGCGTATAAGCGGCAGCATTTAAGATAATGCCATCATAAGATTCATCAACTTCTTGTAGTTTATCAATGATTTCACCTTCAATATTAGATTGAAAATGCAAAAATTGAATACTTGGGTATTCCTCTTGTAATTGTGTAAAAAACTGATCAAAAGAAACCTCACCATATATCTCTGGCTCTCTTTTTCCTAAAAGATTAATATTAGGACCGTTTATAATAGCGATTTTCATCAAATAAATTTATTGAAAACTAAAACCTACTGATAATTGAATAGCCCCATTTTTGAATGTATCGGTGAAATCGGTATCTGTTTTAAAAGTATTTAATAAGCCCATATTATATCTAGCACTAACATAAATACCATTTTTTGTTAAATAACCAACACCAGCGGTAGCCCCAAAATCATATACTTGCATGTCTTCCTTTATATCTACTGATGCAGCTTCCTGTCCCAAACTTGACGCTAAAAACTCACTCGTCTCAACATTTTTCGCGCTTAATAAATAAGCTATTTGTGGACCAACTTCGACACTAATTTCCTCAGTTACATAATATTTAACTACAATAGGTAATGATAAATATTTATAGATATATGCACTTTTAAAATCTATATCATTACTATCGGAAAATCTAGCTCCTTTCACAGAATATAACAATTCGGGCTGTACTGAAAAAAAATCTGTAAAAATAAATTCAGCAAAAACACCAAGATGTGAGGACAATATCATTTGATTATTATTTGAAATAACATCATCTCCACTATACAGTATATGAGTAATATTGGCACCTACTTTAGGCCCATAATAGATATCTTGTGCTTTAACTAATCCAGTATATAGAAAGGTAAAAAAAATTGCAATTAGTGTTTTTTTCATTTTAAAAAGTATTTAAGTGCTTGTACAAATATTTTACTATAAAAAATTATATCCTATTGAGAACTGAAAAACCTGGTTCTTTATATCGCCCGTTTCTAGATCGCCTATAGTTTCAAATTCTACAAGCCCCATTACGTAACGGGCTTGAAAGTATAAATCAACTTTTGTTTTTAATGTTAAACCTACCACCAAACCAATATCCGATTCTTTTAAACCTAAAGGTTCGGTAAGTTCTCCTTGATCATCTATAAGATAAGAAAATTGTCCCCCTAAGTCAAAACTAAAAAATTCGGTTGGGTATACCTTTACTATAATTGGAACAGATATATAATCTGCAGGATTTACAACATCTTCTTTTAGGGCTCCTTGGTTCGAATACAAAGCTTCTGCTTGAATTGAAAGAATATCTGAAAAACTCAACTCAGCTGTAATTCCAGCATGCCACGACGTTCTTTGATTGAAAGGAGAAGTTTCCTCAACAATAAAATTACTTAAATTAAGCCCTGCTTTTGCTCCTATATAAATATCTTGAGCATAGTTAAATTGCCATGAAATAAGTAGTATAATAAGTATTAGTTTTTTCATATTAATTTGCATTTTAGGAATGATTGACCTCCAAAGTTACACCAAATATATGAATTATTGAGACTGATAACACAAAAAATCTACATGTTTTCTGTGCAATAATTATTATCATTAACAAACGTTTATAATAAATATCACAAAACAATCATCAAAATATTTTCTCATATACAAAGACTTATAACCAAAATATTTGAAAACAGGATATTTATTGCATTATACGAAATCTAAAAATTCAACAATCAATGTAATCAACAAATATTTAGAGTTTAAATTCAAAAGATTTATTTAATAAAAACGTATATTTGTATTATTATTAACTTATTTAAAATTTATTATTATGAGAAAAATTATTTTTTTAACGATTGTATTATTTACATTTTCATTTGGATATGCACAACAATTTGGCGTTAAAGCAGGGTACAACTCAACTACTGTTGCAGTTGAAATACTCAGCGAAAGTGATTCAGAAGCAATTAATGGTTTTTATATTGGAGTAATAGCAGAATTTGAATTATCTGATGGAATAAATGTACAACCAGAAGTACAATATGTACTTATTAGTGAGGATGGTGAAAGCTCTGGTATTTTAAACATTCCTATCATGTTTAAATACTTCGTTTCTGATGGATTTAACATCCAAGCTGGACCACAGTTCAGTTACCTTCTTGAAGAGTCTGTAGATGATTTTACTAATCTAGGTGTTGATTTAGCAATCGGTTTAGGATATGACATTAATGACAGTTTCTTTGTTGATGCTAGATATACTTATAACATTAACAACAGATATACTGGTGAAGCCTCTGATGACTTTTCTGTAAAGTATAATGGATTCCAAGTTGGAATAGGTTATAAATTTAACTAATAACAAACTCTATTAAAATCAAAAAAAACCCACTTATACGGTGGGTTTTTTTATTACTTATATTTACCAAATGAACTGGCAACAAGCACGACAAGATTTTTGCACATACCTACGAATAGAACGGAGTCTATCTAAACATTCTATTGAAGCTTATTCAAGTGATGTTACCAAGCTCATTTCCTACTTAGAAAACTCAAATTTTTTGGTTTCACCAATAAACATTGATAAAGAAACAATCCATCAATTTATATATGAAGTTGCCAAAGTAGTGAGTCCAAGAACACAATCAAGAATTATTTCAGGTTTACGTAGTTTTTTTGATTATCTAGTATTTGAAAGCTATCGTGAAGACAATCCTACTTCATTATTAGAAACTCCAAAAATTGGCCGAAAATTACCTGACACACTATCTGAAAAAGAAATTGATCTTATTATTGCTCAAATTGATTTAAGTCATCCACAAGGAGAACGCAACAGAGCTATGTTAGAAACATTATACGGTTGTGGCCTTCGTGTAACTGAACTCATTACACTAAAAATTTCTGATTTATTTTTTGAAGAAGGTTTTATTAGAGTACTCGGAAAAGGCAACAAAGAACGCTTTATTCCTATCAACACTAAAAATCAGAAATACATTACTACTTTTATTAATCAAATAAGAGTACACATTCCAACTCAAAAAAATTACGAGGACACATTATTTCTTAATCGTCGTGGTAAACAACTAACTCGCAATATGATATTTATGATTTTGAAAGATTTGGTAAAAAAAGCAGGTTTTCAAAAAACAGTAAGTCCACATACTTTTAGACATTCATTTGCCACACATTTATTAGAAAATGGAGCAGATTTACGTGCAATTCAACAAATGTTAGGACATGAAAGTATAACAACTACCGAAATATATGTACATCTCGACCGAAAATATCTTGGTGAAGTTATGGAGAAATATCATCCGAGAGCAACGAAATAGTCTATAGTTTACAGTATTTAGCTCAGCAGAAAAGAGCTGAGAACCATAAACCAATCATTATTTAGCAATATTTATTGCTCTAGTTTCTCTAATAACAGTAACCCTTACTTGACCTGGATAAGTCATATCATTTTGAATCTTTTGAGATATATTAAATGATAGCTCAGCTGCTTTATCATCACTGACTTTTTCGCTTTCCACAATAACACGTAATTCTCTACCAGCTTGAATTGCATAAGCCTTCTGAACTCCTGTAAAAGCAAATGCAGTATCCTCTAAATCTTTTAATCTTTGTATATATGAATCTAGTACCTGACGACGTGCTCCTGGTCGTGCGCCAGATATGGCATCACATACTTGTACAATTGGTGCATATAATGATTTCATTTCCATTTCATCGTGGTGAGCTCCAATAGCATTACAAACATCTGCTTTTTCACCATATTTTTCTGCCCATTTCATTCCTAATAATGCGTGAGGTAATTCACTTTCTTTTTCTGGCACTTTTCCAATATCGTGTAGTAAACCAGCTCTTTTTGCCACTTTAGCGTTTAATCCTAATTCAGCTGCCATAATTCCGCAAAGATTAGCTACTTCACGAGAATGCTGTAATAAATTTTGTCCATAAGATGAACGATATTTCATTCTACCTACAATTTTAATCAATTCTGGGTGTAAACCATGAATTCCTAAATCTATCACAGTTCTTTTACCGACTTCAGCAATTTCTTGGTTTATCTGTTTTTCTGTTTTTGCAACGATCTCTTCTATACGAGCTGGGTGAATACGTCCATCTGTAACCAATTTGTGCATCGATAAACGAGCAACTTCTCTCCTTACTGGATCAAAACAAGATAATATAATAGCCTCAGGTGTGTCATCAACAATAATTTCGACTCCAGTTGCAGATTCTAAGGTTCGTATATTACGTCCTTCTCTACCAATTATTCTACCTTTAACACTATCTGAATCTAAATTAAAAACCGAAACACAATTCTCTACAGTTTGCTCTACACCTACTCTTTGTATCGTGTTTAAGACAATCTTTGTAGCTTCTTGTTCGGCTGTCAATTTGGCTTCTTCCATTTGATCTTGAATAAAAGCCATAGCATCAGTCTTTGCTTCCTCCTTTACAGAGGCCACTAATTCTTTTTTTGCATCTTCAGCTGACAAACCCGACAATACTTCGAGTTGTTCTACTTGTTTTTTATGCATTTTGTCAGCTTCACGTTGTTTCTTTTCAAGAAACTCTAATCTATAATTATAATCTTTAATTTTCGTTTCTAATTCCTGATTTGCTTTTTTATTTTTATTTAATTCTTGTGAAACTTGTGATTCTTTATCACGAATGCGTTTTTCAACTTCAGCTATTTTTCTATCTCGTGATATAATCACTTTTTCATGTTCAGATTTTAATTCAATAAATTTTTCTTTGGCTTGTAAAATTTTATCTTTCTTTAGAGTCTCAGCTTCCGCTTTAGCTTCTTTTAATATTCTTGAAGAAGCTTTTTGAGAGTTTCTAATAGTCCCTGAGGCACGTTGTTTTTCAATTATTTTGGCAATGCTAAAACCTAAAGCTATGCCAACTATTCCAATTATTATATACATTGTATCCATTATGTTTGTTTTAGAACACTAGTTAGTACTTAGGGAATCCATTATTAAAAACAATAGTGATTTGCCCCAACTAAAGTGTCAATTTAAAATATAAAAAACCTGCATTAGAAGGGTTTAAAAACTCCATTCAAACAAGTTTAGGGCTAACTATGCGATCAAGTATCCGCTCTAAGACGGCACGCTTTAGCACATATGACTCACCCTTTTGAATAAAATCGTGTTGAGTTTAACAACCAATATCTAATGCAGGTAGTAATTTGTATTTATGCAAAGAACTTAATCTAATTTTTCCACTAAAAGGTGATGTAACTTTGCCAATTTTTCTGTGGCATCATTTACAGCCTCATCACTGTTTATTTCGTTTATTTCGAGAGCTGACGCAAACTGTAAGGCACACATAGCCAATACATCTTGTTTATCACTAACCGCATAATCCTCTTCAAATCGCATCACCAGATCATTTATCTTTTTGGCTGCTTTACGCATACCTTCTTCTTCATTTGGTGAGCTAATATTTAACGGATATACTCTATTAGCAATCGTTACTCGTATTTTAATTTTATCTGCCATAAACAAAAAACTAGTCACTCAATTGAGCAATACACAAATCGATTTCTTTGATAAGTGTATTTATCTTTTTTGTGGTTTTTCCCGTGTCATCACTACCTTGTATAGTCTTAGCCACTTTTAAAGAATCAAAATTTGTTTCGTTTTCTTGTAAAAGCTGCTCTTTAACATCCAATTGTTGCTGCAAATTGGTTAAATTATTACGCAGATATTCATTCTCCTCTTTTAGAAATTCATATCTTTCTAAAATCAAATGCAATTTATCTTCTAATAATTCAACTACTTGCGTTATTTTTTGCATCAATTAAAATGTCTTAACTATTGTGACAAATTTAGTGCGGGATTTTGGTAAATGCAAGATTTTTGAAAGATATTTTGTAAAATTCTAATTTAACCTGTAATATTGTAACCTGTTTTTGCTTTGAATAACTAATAAATTTTTAAACCAAGTAACTTTGATACCTAAATATATATTATCCCTTTTGGTATTATTCAACTTTATTACTAGTTGGGGACAAGCAAGTGAATACCCTCATGATTATTTTCAAAAACCATTAGATATTCCGATAATCTTATCGGGAACTTTTGGTGAATTACGTAGTAATCATTTTCACTCCGGGATCGATATAAAGACCCAACAACGAGAGGGTTTTAAAGTCTATGCCACTGCGGAGGGTTACGTTTCACGTATAAAGATAAGTAATTGGGGTTACGGCAAAGCCATTTATATTACGCATCCAAACGGGTATACTACCGTATATGGACATTTAAAAAAATTTAATAAAACCATTGAAAGCTATCTAAAGAAAAAACAATACGAAAAGGAAAGCTTTAGTATCCAACTATTTCCAAATTCAGATGAATTACCTGTTTCAAAAGGAGAAGTAATCGCTTTTTCGGGTAGCACTGGAGGTTTTGTAGGAGCACATTTACATTATGAAATACGAAAAACAGAAGGAGCTATACCAATAAATCCGATGCTTTTTGGTTTTCGTGTCGCTGATCATAAGAAACCTGTCTTTAACCAACTATATGCCTATCCCCTTTCTAAAGAAGCTCAAGTGCACCAATCGGCTAATCCTGTGAAAATCAATTTTACTCGTCAGAAAAATGGTGATTTATTAGCTGATAAGGTTATAGCTAGTGGAAGTATCGGATTTGGTGTCAACGTTTTTGACAGACTAGATGGAGCACTCAATAAAAATGGAATCTATAGTTTAGAGCTTATCCTTAATGGTCGGAAAATTTATAAACATCAAGTAGAAAAGTTTTCTTTTGCTGAAAGCAAATACATTAATCTACTTATTGATTACCGACACTATAAAAAACACAAACAACGTTTACAAAAGTGTTTTGTAGAACTCAATAATAAACTTAGCATTTATGATAAACAATATCCAGAACTAGGCTATTTTGAAGTAGTAGATGGAGAAACATACACCGCAGAAATTATTGCAAGGGATTTTGATGGAAACTATTCGTCTTTAACGATACCTATTGTGGGGAAACTAGCCCCTATTGTACTACCTGTAGTTGAAAAGATCACAGATTATCCTGTTTTAGCAACAGCCTTTAATAAGTTCTCAAAAGATGGGGTAACAATTGCTTTCCCAAAAAATACATTTTACAAGAATTTCTATCTTAATTTTAAGGTTAATGTCAATGGTTCTACACAAATTCATGAACCAACCATACCTCTCGATAAAAGCTATACATTAACATTTAATGTTGATAAATATACTTCTGAAGAACGTAAACATCTATTTATTGCTTATTATAATTCTAAAGGTTATCCTTCTTATTCCAGAACAATAAAAAAAGAAAATACTTTTTATACCAAAACAAAAAAATTAGGAAAATTTGCGCTACTCTCTGATTTTAAATCTCCTACAATAACGCCAAACAACTTTAAAGATGGACAATGGATGAGTAAATACCGCTATTTAAAAGTTCTTATTAAAGATAATCTCTCAGGAATTAAATCATACCGTGGTGAAATTGATGGCGAATGGATTTTACTTGAATGGGACCTGAAAAAAGGAGTTTTAGTCTATGATTTTAATGATAAAAAATTGACAGGAACCAAACATCAATTAAAAATTGTCTTAATTGATAATGCCAATAATACTAAAACATATACCGCTACGTTTTATAGGAAGTGAAAGAAAAAGTAAATAGCATATATAACATTAAACTAATAGATTTTGAATAGGAAATTACTTGTAAGCCTTTTGTTTTCATTATTTTATATATTCTCTTGGGGACAAGAAGCAACTGTACAAGGTGTTGTTAAAGATCTTACAGGACAAGTAATCGCAGATGTCTCCATTCATTACGATGATATTGGAACTACTTCTGATAAACAAGGGAAATATCTACTTAATATACCTAGTGATAAAGAAGTTTCAATAGTATTTTCTCATATTAGATATATTACATTTGTTAAAAAAGTTCGCTTAAAAAAAGCAGCTGTAAAACATGTAAACATTGTACTTAATGAAAGTGTTGAAAATATTGAAGAAATAAATATTATATCACATAAAAAAGAAGCTGAGGGTATAACAGTGGTTAAGATAAAAACAGTTGATAACCTACCAAGTACCAATGCAAGCATTGAAAGCACCATCAAGATAATTGGTCTAGGAGCAAGCTCTGACAACGAATTGAGTACACAATATAAAGTCCGTGGTGGGAATTATGATGAAAACTTAGTTTATGTAAATGGTATTGAAGTTTATAGACCCTTTTTAGTTCGTTCTGGACAACAAGAAGGTTTAAGTTTTGTAAATGTAGATATGACGCAAAACGTTAAATTCTCCTCTGGAGGGTTTCAAGCGAAATATGGAGATAAATTATCATCGGTTTTAGACATCACTTATAGAAAACCAACTGAATTTGGATTAAAAACGGAGTTAAGTTTATTAGGGGCAAGTGCTACTACTGAAGGTATTAGTAAAAATAAAAAGACAACAGCCTTATTCGGGCTACGATATAGAGACAATAGCTTGCTGGTAAATAGTAGAGATATTTCTTCAAACTTTAATCCTCGTTTTATGGATATGCAATCGTATATGACACATCAAATGAGCTCAAAATTTTCTGTTGATTTTTTAGGTACGTTTTCTATAAATGATTATCGCTATCAACCCACAAGTAGAAAAACTAAATTTGGAACTTTACAAGACCCTAAAGAATTAGTTATTTATTATGATGGGCAAGAAAACGATCAGTATATAACTGCTTTTGGTGCAGTAAGTGCCAATTATAAATTAACCGATGATTGGAAACTAAATCTAACCTCTTCCATCTTTAATACACAAGAAGAAGAATATTTTGATATCGCAGCTGCTTACGCTCTAGGAAATTCAAATACCGATGCAAGTTCTGATGAATATGGAGAAAGTGAATTTACAGTAGGTATAGGTTCCCAAATTGATCACGCACGTAATGCATTAGATGCATTAATTGGAAATATTGAAGTCAAAGCTAATTATCATAACAATAAAAGTCAAATTGATTTTGGTGTAAAGTATCAAATAGAAGATATTAAAGATCGACTCATCGAATGGCAAATTATCGATTCAGCTGGGTTTTCGATACGTCCACCAGGGCATAGTGCAAATAACCAACCTTATGAAGCTTATGAAGGTCCTATAGTGCCTTTTCAAGATATTCGAGGAACCAATTCAACCGACATGCGACGATTGATGGTGTTTACCCAATGGAATCGAAAAACCTATATAAATGACCATCAATTTTGGACAAGTATAGGTATTCGTTCCCAACAATGGGAAATAGAAAATAACCGACAAATAATTTTCAGTCCAAGATTTCAGTTGGCCTTAAAACCCGATTGGGATAAGAATATCATGTTTCGTCTATCTGGAGGTAGCTATGCACAACCTCCCTTTTATAAAGAATTGCGTGATGCTGATGGAATCGTACAACCTGAAGTTAAAGCACAAAAATCACTTCATCTAGTATTTGGTGGTGATTATAGTTTTACTATGTGGAGTAGACCTTTTAAACTAGTTGCAGAGACCTATTACAAGCATTTAACAGATGTGAACCCGTATACTTTAGACAATGTTCGCTTACGTTATTCCGCTGATAATAATGCCATAGCTTATGCCACTGGATTAGATATGCGACTTAATGGAGAGTTTGTTCCAGGCACTGAAAGTTGGTTTAGTTTTAGCTACTTAAACACTAAAGAAAATATTGATAATCAGGGCTATATTTCGCGCCCATCTGACCAAAGGTTAAAGTTTTCATTACTTTTTCAAGATTATGTACCCAGTATGCCGCATCTTAAAATGTATATGAATTTGGTCTATAATACAGGTGTTCCTGGTGGTTCTCCGACCTATGCTGACCCTTATGAATTTCAAATTCGTTTAGGTGATTATAAAAGAGCGGATATAGGTGTGTTTTTTGTCTTTAAAGATGCTCAAAAAAAATCAACTAAAAGATGGTTAGAACCATTTAAAGATTTTAGTATTGGTGGTGAGATTTTTAACATGTTTGATATGCAAAATGCTATTACAAATACGTGGGTTCGTGATGTTTATACGAAACGCATGTACGCTGTTAAAAACTCAATGACAGGTCGTGTGTTCAATGTAAAGATTAAAATGAAGTTATAGGAAAACTTCAATATCCATCGATAAGCTCGGGATGACAAATAGAAATGACTACAAATTCCTAACCGCTTGTATTTAAAATCTGATTTGTGTGATCTTTGGTTTTTACCTTCTCAATTATATTCTCAATTATACCTTGCTCATCAATTATAAATGTGGTACGATGAATACCATCATATTCTCTTCCCATAAATTTTTTAGGACCCCAAACTCCATAAGAATTGATTACTTCTTTTTCAATGTCTGCTAAAAGCGAAAATGGTAATTCATTTTTAGTACAAAAATTCTTTTGTCTTTTTTCCGAATCAGCACTAACACCAAGTATTTGATAACCTTTATTTAGAAGTTCATTATAATTATCTCGTAAGTTTTTTGCTTCCATAGTACAACCAGGTGTACTTGCTTTTGGATAAAAAAACAAGATTAGTTTTTTACCGTAGTAATCTTGAAGCTTTATAATATTACCAACTTGATCTTTAGTAGTAAAATCAGGGGCTTTATCGCCAATTTTCAGGTGTTTCATTTTAATTAGATTTATAATTGTATACTTAATTATCCTTTCTTTTCGTCCTTTAAAAAAGAAAATAATATCGATTGAAAAAACGAAAGTAATAAACTAAAGAGTAAGGCTATCCAAAACCCAGAAACGGCAAATCCATTAACTAAATTACTTGCTAATAAAACGATACCAGCATTAATTACGAATAAAAATAAGCCTAAGGTGATTATCGTTACTGGTAAGGTCAGTATTACTAAAATTGGTTTAACAATTAGTCGTAATAAACCAAGTACAATCGCCACAATTATAGCAGCTGTATAACTTTCGACAGTCACACCATTTAATAAATAAGCAATAACCAAAACGGCTAAAGCAGTGAGTAAAATTCTTAATATTGTTTTCATGAAAATAGGTTATGGGTTATAAATCTTTTACAAAATTTAATAACTTAAAACAATTCTTATACCAAACAAACAATCCAGACAAAATGTCTAGAAATGGGAGTTTAAAGATATTGATAAATTACGACCTGGGGCGCTCACTCCTGAGGCAAACTCTTTATAATGTTGATCAAAAATATTATCTATATGCAAACGAAATGTTACATATCTACTCAGTTTATATTGCGTTGAAAAATTAAATGTCTGCCAACTTGGTGTTCCGTAATACTTATCAATTTCCTCAAGGGCTTCCTCATTGATAATTGGTGTTTCCTCGATATTATCTATTCCCTCAGTGATATTATAGTCCTCTGAGTTTTTACGAGTATTAAAACGAAAATCTAAGCCAAAATTCCATTTGTTCAAATTATATGAAATCCCCGTATTCCCAAATAATGGCGGAATAGATGAAAGTGGTTCTTCTGTGTCATAGGCTTTTCCCTTAGTATAAGTAGCTGATGAATTAATTTTAAAATGCTCACTTAATTTTGATTGAAAACTCAAAGTACCTCCTACTACAAAAGCATTCCCTTTATTTATATTTGCTACTGTAGTGGCTAACTCACCATCATAAAGAATTTCGTCTTGACCGTTATAACTATAAAAATCTCGAATAATATAATTATGCAATAACATATAATACGTATTAAAACCTAGCATCGTTTTTTTAGTATTACTATAACGTATTATTCCTATCTCTGCATTATATGCATATTCAGGTTTTAAATCAGTATTAGGCACACTTACTTTATTTCTTTTTTCACGTATTTTTCCAACATCATCAATATTAGGTGATCTAAAACCAGAAGATAAAACTGTATTTAATTGCCAATTTTTATTGGGTTTATAGGCGTACCCTACTGTTCCAGATACTGCAGAATTTGTTAATTCTACCTCCATTTCGGGTAAGGTAATAAATGTATCATCCTCCCATTTAGCTTTGAGCAATGTATTGGTAAAACGTGCTCCAATATTTAGTGTTCCTTTTCTATTATGATCAAATCGGTAGTTGCTATAGAGTGCAAAATTAGCATAACTACTTCCTCCATCCGGATAACGTGATTGTATGGTGAAATTATTTAAATAGCCGTTTATACTATTTTCAGAGACATTCAATATTTTGCCAATTGCTTCTGATTCTACTTTATTATAAGAAGTTTCAAAACCATAAGATAAAATACGTTTTTCATCAGTTGTTAAAGGCACATGAAAATCACCATTTAAACTTATTACTTTAACATTTTCATCACGAATGTATTTATCTAAACTCCCATATTTTCGTTCATTACGACTTTCATAAATGTCTTGGTAAGCTAAAATTATTTGCCCCTCTTTCATCCATTTCGCATTTGGATTTAGAGATAATTGGGAAGAAGCTAAAATTCTTTTTTGTGGTCCGTAGTACCATTCTGCATATTTAATACTGCCTTCATCATATTCATTTAACTTATCAAAACGGTTTATATCCGTCGAATTTGAAAATTGAAAATTAAAACTCAATTCTGTATTAGTTGAAAGTGGGAACAAGAATTTTTGAAGTATATCTATTTGACTGTGATCTGTGTTTCTTTGAATATTCTCATCTGAATTCGCTAAAGGATTTTCGGAATAATAGTTAATTGTATTATTGGAATAAAAAGGGACTAATCCCCAATCATTAAAACCGTGACTTCGATTTTCTCCCATTTTTAAATCTCCAAATTTACTTACCGAAATACCTGTTAAGGATGCCCATTTTTTTGCACTAAATTCTGCAACATAACTTGCACTAATTTCATCATTTATACTACTATACCGTGTAAAAAGTGACGAATTGATAAGATTATTATCATTTAGCATTGGTTTCTTAGTGTAGTAATGAATAACACCTCCTAAAGCATCAGACCCGTAAATAATTGATGAGGGACCAAATAAAACTTCTGTACGTGTCAACAAATTTGGTGATACTGTAATCGAATTTTGCAAATGTCCTTTACGATAAATAGCATTGTTCATTCTAACTCCATCTACTACGAGTAGAACTCTATTTGACTCCATACCACGTAATACAGGACTACCACCTCCAAATTGTGTTTTTTGCACTTTAACACCTGGAGTTAAAGCCAACAAATCAGCACTTGTTTGAGGCGATAACTCAACTATTTTGTGTTGCGTTATTACCTCAATATGCTCGGCAATTCGAGCACGTGTTTCTTTACTTCTCGAAGCTGACAATACAACTTCTTCAATCTGTTCAGAAGCGTTTTCTAAATATATCTTGTTGTTTAGAGAAAGAATCTCCTCTTTTACTATTGACTTTTCGATATAAGAAAGGTGCTGAAAACTAAGTATATCTTTTGCTATAAACTTACTTAAATCAGCTTCTCCTTTTTTGTTTGTATAGATATAATGTGATTTATTTTCATTATAAATTAAAACTCTTTCTATCGGGAATTCTGTTTCCGTGTCAAAAACTTGAATAACTTGCCCTTGTGTCTGAAAAACACTTAAAAAAATAAAAATTATACCTAGCAAACGTATCATAAACCTAAAATAATTTTTGCAAAATCGCTAATGATCTCGGAGTCTTAAAAGTTTGCAAATGTAAGCTAATGTATTGAATCAACAATTCTAAAAGTTGTTGACGTTGCAAAGCCGTAAGATTCATATTTGGCAATGCATCAAAATTTATGCCTAACAAGGTTTGAAAGTAAGTAATTTCTGGCTTTTCAATAAAATAATTACTGATAGGCTTGGCTACAAATTTCCCTTCTAATAAATCAAAATAATCATTATGAGTAGTATCAGGATAAAAACCGAGATATTTTGTCAAGTTTAATAAAAACAATAAATGAAAATTGGCTATTTTACCATTGGTATCTAGCCATGTAAATGCTGTCTCAAGATAATGATAAAGTTCCTTATTACATTCCTCTTCCCTTAAAACTGAATTTAAAACTTCACTCAAAAAAATAACCAGACTTTGCTTAACTATATCAGTATGTAAACTCTGATAAAAATTAACTATATGTGCCTCTTTTATACTATTTAAATTGCCTTTATCATTATGATATGCAACAATTTCAAGTTGAGTTAAAGCTTGGAAATGTGCTTTATGAAACTTCCCTTTTTTGCTTTTTAAAATTCCTTTTAGTAAATATGTTTTTATACCATAGTCTTCGGTATAGCAATTAACAATCAGACTTGTGTCAGCATATCTTATACTATTGATAACAATTGCTTTAGTTTTTTGCAACATTTTTTGAAACTAAAAGATAGAAAAAGAAGGTCATTGAGAAACACCAAGTAACAAAGATGTGTCAATAAACACTTTTGAAATTGTGGATACTAATAATGTTTTTATAAGCATCCACAATTTAAATTTATATTAAATACCTAATTTTTCTTTTAAAGAATTAGATAATGCATCTTTATGTATCATTATATTCAGGGTTTTATAACGTACGTAAGGAAATGATGCATAGAAATAACCATCGAGTTCATTGTACTTTGTACCCCACGAATTTTTTACAATAAAGTATTTATCTCCTTTTTGATTTTTTACAATACCCGTAATATGCATACCATGGTCATCAGTAGTTGTTTGTTCATCGAAAGCCTCTTGACGTTCATTTTGCGTAACCCATCTTTCTTTTACTGGTTGTACAAAAGCGTTGGGTATCTTTTCTTCTCCTTTACCACTAAAGAATTCATCACTTTTCCCTTTTTCTTTAATTGTTTTTAAATCTTCGGGAAGAAGAGCTAGGGCATCTTTTGATGAAAATCCTTTTTCAGAAACATCTGCACCCCAAGCGAATGTGTGACCATTCATAATTGCACTTTCCATAACATCCATAAATAGATCTAAAGGAAGGTTATAGCTTGATTGCATTGCCCAATTATCTGGAACTTCTATCACAAATGAACTATAAAACGGATGATGTGTATAAGAAGTCAAACTGATATAATCATCCATATTAAGACCCAACTGCTCTGCATAACTAATAGGATTATAGGTTATTCCATCTTCGATAAATGTAAAATCTTTAATGTCATCTGGTAAATCGCCTAAGTATGCATCTACTACCTCTGTAAATGCCGTTTTCCAATTCTTAGTTAATTTTTTATTCTGAGACTTTTTGTTAAAGGCTTCAAGCATTCCTTTTAATGCAGCTGTCATTTCATTATGATTATGTACATCATAACCATAATTTAACCCCATGTACACGTGTTCTGGAACAATTCCATATCGTTTTATAACCCAAGGGCTATCATGAAATGCACCACCTTGACCAAAATTAAACATACCACTCATTCGCAGATAATTTGTTGCTTTTCCGAGAAAGGCATTTCTAACAACATACATTTCTGATAAATTAACAGGCTTATGTCCTAATCGAATAATTTCGGATTCTAAATAAGATAATGAGGAAAAACTCCAACAAGTACCTGTACGATTTTGATTTTTAACTGGAGTTGTTTCTAAATCTTTTACTAATGAAAACTTATACAAGCTACCTTTTTTGTTCGAAAATGTCTCTTGCGCTAACAAAGACAAGGTTGTTAATAAAAAAATTAACACCCATTTTACTATTTGAATCATATTATTTTGGTTTAAAAATACATTGCTAAATTACAGTATTGAAATGTATTCAAAATAAATGAAATGTTAAAAAACTAGTAAAAATGTGATAAAGAAATTCTAATACAAAAATATTTTTTTCTTTAAAAAAAGTTGTTTTTTGTCATAATCAATAATCGCTTTTCCTTTTTTTAATATATCGGCTCCAATAATGCCATCAATTGGTTTCGCATGATGTTCTACGAGTGCCTTATTTACATGTTTTAAATCAAATAACACCAAATGAAGATTGTGATAATGCCATTTTCCAATTTTTATTTTAACATTTATCGCCTGTTTTGTTTCCATATCAGTAGCACCCGCACCAGCAGCTTTTATTTCTGATTCCTCAGTCTTTAATTTAAACTGATCAGCCAAACTAAAATCAACACATGTATTTGAAGCCCCTGTATCTAATATAAATCGACCTTTAACACCATTAATCTTGGCTTTTAGTTCGAAGTGATTAGTTTTTATTTTTTTTAGCTCGATGCAATAATAATTTTTTTTAAATAAATAATTTTCTAAAGACATCTCTATGAAATTCAATAAGTACAAAAATGAGAAACTTAATTGAGAATCTACTATAAAATAAAAAAACTGTCTTATTAAAAATGTTACTAATAATTATTCTTATTGATTGAATGCAATACTCCATATCCCACGCAAATCTCCTTCTTTATACCCAACAGCATTATCATTTGGGTATAAGGTTTTAATTATTGAATCTGCTTCATGTTTCATGCTCTCTCCAAGAACACCATGACACGTTAAACATTTCTTTTTCATTTTTATCGGGGCATAAAAATGTGGATACCCTTCTTGATCGGTCTCTACTATTGGTTTTACTTCTTTTCCTTCCGCAATTAATGTTTTAAATTTTTCTAACATTACTTTTTCTTCACTATTTGGAGCATTCTCTTCATTTCGCAATTTATTTGAAGTTCTTTTAATTGTAACTTTAAATTTCTCTGCCATTTCATCAGTTAAATTCTCGGCATGTGCATTACAATAGGGAGCTGCTTTTGACACCCCTCCATCTTTCATCTTTTTTTCCACTTCTCCTCCCATAAGTTTAAAAGTTGCCTGTGCAATTTCTTTACCTTTTGTAACGTATTCCTTTTTATCTTTTTGACTTAAACCTTGTTGACAAGCAGAAAAAAGAATTAAACTGATACTTACTAATCCTAGTATATTTTTCATGTTATTTATTTTAAATAATTATTTTTATTTATCGCAAAAATACTTTTAATACTGGCATAAAACGCAACACAAGTTACAGATAATGGATTTAAATCATTTATTTTATTAAGAATAAAACTTAAACTTGTGGAATATTAATCCTGTTCAAAACGAATGCAACTAACAAATTCGCCAACATTAATAATTGTTTCTCCACCAAATATCAACGCTCTATTATCGTCAATATGACCAGCAGGAACATCAAAAAGAACTGGGTAATCATATTCTTGTACGACTTCTAGTATTAAGTCTTGATAAGTTTTAATCTTAGCTTGTTCATCTGGTTGTATGTCCGTAAAACCTCCTACAACCAAACCTAAAATGTTATCAAAAACACCCGCTAATTTTAAACTTTGTAATAATCTATCAATTCTGTATAGATATTCTCCAACTTCTTCAATAAATAGGATTTTATCTTTGGTCTTAATTTGACAAGAAGTTCCTAATAAACTTTGTAAAAGTGATAAGTTCCCTCCTACCATCACACCTTTTGCACTTCCTATTCTATTATACGGAGATGCATGAATAATACTTTCTATATCTTTACCAAATAAAGCTTTATATAAACTTTCAACTGCTTTTTCAGTATCTTTTGAAGCTTTTAATAATTGAATGGGCATCAATCCATGAATACTTTTATACCCCAAATTATGTAACACATTGTGAATAGCAGTAATATCAGAAAAACCGATTATCCATTTTGGTGATTTTTTAAATTTTTCATAATTTAATTTTGGTAAAATTCGCATAGCTCCATACCCACCTCTGACTGCCCATATAGCTTTAATCTTAGGATTATCGAGTGCATTCTGAAAATCTTGTAACCTTTGCTTATCTGTGCCAGCAAAATATTCATTTTTTTCTAAAACATAATCTCCGCGTAAAGGTTTTAATCCCCAAGAACGCAGTAATTGTTCTGCTAATATTAAGGGTTTTTCATCCTTAATTAAACCTGCGGGAGTCAGTAAAATAACTTGATCGCCTTTTTGTAAATATGCTGGTGTTATTAGTTTCATATTTCAAATTTAAGATTTAAATTTAAGGTGTATAATTACATTTTTCCTTCCGACAGTTATTGAAGTAGTTTATATATCAACCTTAGAGGCTGTTACTTCGCGATTAATTTTACGCATTAATCCTGTGAGTACTTTTCCAGGTCCTATTTCAATAAATTCAGTTCCTCCATCTGCTATCATCTGCTGAATAGACTGTGTCCATTTTACAGGTGATGTCAGTTGTGCTATCAAATTATCTTTGATAATATCTTTATCTGTTATTGCTTTAGCTACTGCATTTTGATATACAGGACAAATAGGATTACTAATTGCTGTTTCCATAATAGCTTTAGCCAATTTTTCACGAGCAGGTTCCATTAACGGAGAATGAAAAGCACCCCCAACTGGTAATACAAGAGCACGTCTTGCTCCTCTTTCTTTTAGCGTTTCACAAGCTTTATTTATTGCATCAATATCCCCCGAAATCACTAATTGTCCAGGACAGTTGTAGTTTGCAGCAACTACAATTCCATCTGTTTGACTACAAACTTCCTCTACAATTTCATCATCTAAGCCTAATACTGCCGCCATTGTAGATGGTTCAATTTCACAAGCTTCTTGCATGGCTAAAGCCCGTTGATAAACCAACTTTAATCCATCTTCAAACGATAAAGCAGTTGCCATAACTAGAGCAGAAAACTCACCTAAAGAATGACCAGCGACCATCTCTGGCTTAAAATTATCTTCTAATAATTTTGCACTAATAACAGAATGTAAAAAAATAGCAGGCTGAGTTACTCTAGTTTGTTTAAGATCTTCTGTAGTACCCTTAAACATAATATCAGTGATTGAAAATCCTAAAATTTCATTAGCTTTATCAAATAATCTACGAGCTTCTACCGATTTTTTGTATAAATCAGCACCCATTCCTTCAAATTGAGCTCCTTGTCCTGGAAAAACATATGCTTTCATTAATTTTTTATTTTACTTATTACAAAAATAGAGAAATTCTTGTTCAATACTTTATACTAAACAAACAACTTTCCATACACATCTTCAACTTTAGTGACGGTAACTATTTCTATTTGATAGTTTTTAATGCTAACTTTATTAAATTTGGAAATAAATATTTGTTTAAAACCTAGTTTTTCAGCTTCAGCTATTCGCTGTTCAATACGAGTTACTGGTCTTATTTCACCTGTTAATCCGACTTCAGCTGCAAAACAAGTATCTTGAGGAATAGCCATATTATCATTTGAAGATAAAACCGCCACAATCACCGATAAATCAATTGCAGGATCATCTACTTTTATACCTCCGGCTATATTTAGAAAAACATCTTTTGCACCTAACTTAAAGCCAGCACGTTTTTCTAAAACTGCCAAAAGCATGTGCAAACGTTTGATGTCAAAACCTGTAGATGAACTTTGTGGTGTACCATAAACTGCGCTACTAACCAAAGCTTGTACTTCTATCATTAGAGGTCGCATTCCTTCCAAAGTGGCGGAAATTGTCGTTCCACTTAAAGTTTCATCTTTTTGAGAGATCAGTAACTCTGACGGATTGCTGACTATGCGTAAACCTGATTGTTGCATCTCATATATCCCAATTTCAGAAGTAGCACCAAAACGATTTTTTTGTGCTCTTAAAATACGATACAAATGATTGCGGTCTCCCTCAAATTGTAAAACCACATCGACCATATGCTCTAATATTTTAGGACCAGCTATATGTCCATCTTTAGTGATATGTCCAATCAAAAAAACAGGTGTAGCAGTTTCTTTAGCAAACTTTATTAACTCTGCTGTTGTTTCTCGTATTTGAGAAATACTACCTGGGGAAGCATCAATTGCATTGGTATGCAATGTTTGAATAGAATCAATTACCAAAACATCAGGCTGAATCTCAGTGATGTGTCTAAAAATTTGTTGGGTATTTGTTTCTGTGAGCAATAAACAATTAGAATCTTGTTTTTGAAGTCGCTCTGCGCGCATTTTAAGTTGGGTCTGACTCTCCTCACCCGATACATATAAAACACTTTGTGGCATTGACAAAGCTACTTGTAACAATAAAGTAGATTTCCCAATTCCAGGTTCACCACCTAGTAATATTAGGGATCCTGGAACAATTCCTCCTCCAAGAACATTATCTAATTCATTATCTAAACTTGAAATACGTTTTTCATTATCTAAAGCAATTTCAGAAACTTTTAAGGGTTTGCTAACCTTGGTGTTTAAGGTGGTATTTAATGGTTTCCAAGTCCTCTTTTCTGCTGTTTGTACAATTTCTTCAACAATGGTATTCCATTCATGACAGGTTTTACATTGTCCCATCCACTTAGCATATTGTGCGCCACAGTTTTGACAAAAAAAAGTAGTTTTTGTTTTCATTTTTTACGCTTTAGGCTACGGGCATAGACTTTGAGTTACTTTAAAATAAAAAAGAAGCTCACAGCATTTATTGAACTGCTTTAAACTGCTCTAAAAACTTTACATCATTCTCATAGAACATCCGTATATCAGGTATTTGATACAAGAGCATTGCAATACGTTCAATTCCCATTCCAAAAGCAAAGCCCGTATATTTTTCGGAATCAATTCCAGCATTTTTTAAAACATTAGGATCTACCATTCCACATCCCATAATTTCTAGCCAGCCTGTTCCTTTGGTAATTCTGTAATCTGTTTCTGTTTCTAAACCCCAATAAATATCTACTTCAGCACTTGGCTCTGTGAATGGAAAATAAGAGGGGCGCAATCTGATTTTAGATTTTCCAAATAATTCTTTTGTAAAATAAAGTAATGTCTGTTTTAAATCAGCAAAAGAAACATCGGTGTCAATATATAAACCTTCTACTTGATGAAAGATACAATGTGAACGCGCAGATATGTCTTCATTACGAAATACACGTCCCGGTGATATAGTTCGAATAGGAGGTTTGTGTTCATTCATATAACGAACTTGAACTGAAGAGGTATGTGTACGTAACAACATATCTTTCTCAACATCTTCAGATTTTTCAATAAAAAAAGTATCTTGCATATCACGTGCTGGATGATATTCGGGTAAATTTAGTGCCGTAAAATTATGCCAATCATCTTCAATTTCTGGACCTTCAGATACTGTAAAACCTATACGAGAAAAAATAGATGTAATTTTATTCTTTACTATGGAAATTGGATGACGAGAACCTAGTTCTACAGGTGCTCCTGGTCGAGTTAAATCTCCATAGATACCTTTCTCAGCTTGCTCACTCTCTAATGCTTCTATTGATATTTTTACTTTCTCTATAGCTGTATTCTTCAACTCATTTAGAGCTTGACCAACTGCTTTTTTTTGTTCGTTTGGAACATCCTTAAACTCTCCAAACAAAGTTTTAACAATTCCTTTACTTCCAATAAATTTGATTCGGAAACTTTCAATTTCATCAACTTTTAATGAATTGAATTGGGCTACTTCACCCATATATTTATTAATTTTATCTAACATAAACAGTCTTAGAGATTGCTGATTTTTTATAATTTTTTTCCAATTAAATTAAATAAAACTCAATTGAAGTTGAAAGGCAAAATTACATTTTTTTTTTAGATGATTTGATCTCCTTCTTAGTAGCATTTATACCACCTCTTTTGAGACTTAAAAAAATATAAAATTAGCGTGTAAAACTGACAAATATCAGTTGATTAAACGTTCTTTTTATTTTACCTTTGTACAATTAATAAACAATATTCATACATATACTTATGGAATCAAAAATAAATGCTTTTATGGAATACGCAAAAAAGCGTAATTCAAACGAACCTGAGTTTATTCAGGCAGTACAAGAAGTAGCTGAAGCTATTATCCCTTTTATCGAGGAAAACCCTGCATACAAAGGAAAAATGCTCCTTGAGAGAATGGTTGAACCAGAACGTGTTCTTATGTTTCGTGTACCTTGGATAGATGATCAGGGAAAAACACAAATGAATCGAGGTTTTAGAGTAGAATTTAATTCTGCCATTGGACCTTATAAAGGTGGTTTACGTTTTCATCCTTCTGTAAACTTATCAATCTTAAAATTCTTAGGATTTGAACAAGTGTTTAAAAACTCATTAACAACATTACCAATGGGTGGTGGAAAAGGTGGTTCAGATTTTGATCCTAAAGGAAAATCAGATATTGAAGTAATGCGATTCACACAATCTTTTATGAGTGAATTATTCCGTCATATTGGTGCTAATACTGATGTACCCGCTGGTGACATAGGAGTTGGCGGTCGTGAGATTGGTTTCTTATTTGGTCAGTATAAAAAATTACGTAACGAATTTGTAGGTGTTTTAACTGGTAAAGGAATGTCTTATGGAGGTTCTTTAATTCGTCCAGAAGCTACAGGTTATGGAACTGTATATTTTGCACAACATATGTTAGAAACTAAAGGAGATTCATTTAAAGGAAAAACAGTATCTATTTCTGGTTCTGGTAATGTTGCTCAATATGCTACTGAAAAAGTTATTGAATTAGGTGGTAAGGTAGTTACTTTATCTGATTCAGGTGGTTATATTCATGATGCTGACGGAATTGATACAGACAAATTAGCATACGTAATGGATCTTAAAAATGTACAACGTGGACGTATTTCTGAATATGTAAACGAGTATCCTAATGCAAAATACATTAAAGGGGAAAGACCATGGAGCGTAAAAGTTGATGTTGCACTACCTTGCGCTACTCAAAATGAAGTAAACGAAACAGAAGCCAAAGCCCTAATAAGTAATGGTGTAATTTGTATTGCAGAAGGTGCTAATATGCCTTCTACTCCTGATGCTATTGAAGTATACCAAAACGCAAAAATTTTATATGCACCAGGCAAAGCTTCAAATGCAGGTGGTGTTGCTGTTTCTGGTTTAGAAATGAGTCAAAACTCATTACGCTATAACTGGACTCGTGAAGAAGTAGATGCAAAATTGCATCAAATTATGAGTGACATTCACGCATCTTGTGTAAAATATGGTACACGTGATGATGGTTCTATCGATTATGTTCAAGGAGCTAATATTGCTGGATTTGTAAAATTAGCTGATGCAATGTTAGATCAAGGAGTGGTGTAGGAAACCTCTCTCAATTTTTTCAAAGCAAAATAGTTTTAATAATAAAAGCTTGCCTAAAATTGGCAAGCTTTTTTATTTGACATGTGTTGAAAATTAGATTTTTTATTTAAAATACAATTTCTTTTGAATTTAACCGATTGAATACTTTTTAATCAATTTTCAACCTGTACATATTTTTCACTAAATATATAAGAGAAAGATTTATTTTTTACATTTGACTCAAAAAAATTAAAAAAATCTTTAAAAGGCTAAATATAAAATAGTAAATTACCCCCCTTGAAAATTATAAAAACTCAACTATAATGAAAAAAGCACTTTACTTATTAGCATTTTTAACCGTAAATTTTTCCTTCGCACAAGATTACGAAGGAGTCATTGACTCTTATCTAACTACTAATCGTTCACAACTAGGACTACAAATTCAAGATATTAAAGATGTGAAAGTTAACACAATGAGCTTTTCAAAAAGCATGAATCTTGATAATGTATATGTTACACAACATTATCAAGAAGTTGAAATTTTCAATTCAATTTCTAGTTTTGCAATTAAAAACAATTCAGTAGTTAATGCTAATCTTTCATTTATTGAAAACCTTTCGGAAAAAATAAATTTAATAAATCCGTCAATTTCTGCATCTAATGCAATAATAAATGCAGCCAATGCTTTAGGGATCCAAAACCCTTCAAATCTTAGCTTACTAGAAACTATTTCAAATAATTCTTTTGTATATTCAAACGGAAATATTTCATTGGAAAATATTCCTGTTAAATTAATATTCCAACCTACACAAAATAACAAATTAAGACTTGCATGGGATTTAAGTATATACCTATTAGACGCTAGTCATTATTTTAGCGTAAGAATAGATGCTATCACAGGTGAGTTATTAGATCAAAATGATTGGGTTGTAAATTGTAGTTTTGGAGATAAATCTCATAGCTTTTTCGAGCATAATATAATAGATACCAAAAATGTTTTATTTTCATTTGAAAACGAAGAAGCAATTGTTAATGGGGCTCAATACAGAGTTTTTGCCATGCCTTTAAGACATCCTAACGATGGACCTGACTCTATAGTAATTGATCCAGAAAATCTAACTGCCTCTCCTTATGGATGGCACGATACCAATGGACTTAGTGGAGCAGAATTTACAATTACAAGAGGAAACAACGTTTGGGCACAGGAAGATCAAAATGGTAATAACGGTACTGGGTTTTCACCTGATGGAGGTGCATCATTAAACTTTGATTTTCCTTATGATTTACCACAACCTCCAGCAGACTTTTTAGAAGCATCAATTACTAATTTATTCTACTGGAATAATATTACACATGATGTAATGTACAAATATGGATTTGATGAAGCTAGTGGTAACTTCCAAGAAAATAATTATGGTAATGGTGGCAATGGAAGTGATTCTGTTTTTGCAGATTCTCAAGATGGATCAGGCCAGAACAATGCAAATTTTGCAACACCTCCTGATGGAAGTAACCCAAGAATGCAAATGTTTATATGGGACCCATCTGATCTTGTAGAATTGCTTACTATCAATAACGGACCTCTTACAGGAACTTATTCAGCAATTGCTGCTGATTATGGTGCACCTATGCCTACAACAGCATTGACAGAAGATTTAGTTGTGGTATTGGATGATAATTCAGGAACATCAACAGATCCAAACGATGCATGTGACCCAATTACAAACGGTAGTTCGCTTAATGGGAAAATTGCAGTAATAAGAAGAGGTGTATGTGAATTTGGATTTAAATCATTAGCTGCACAAAATGAAGGTGCTGTAGCAGTAATAATGGTTAATAATGTACCTGGAGATCCTATTATTATGGGTGGCGGAGTTAATGGCGGGAGTGTCACTATCCCGTGTCTTATGTTAAGCTCTATTGATGGTGAAGCACTTATTACTGAAATTTTGGGTGGAAATACCGTAAATGGATCCATTGAGGCCATACCTCTAGGTGTAGAAATTTCTGGTGATCTTGATAACGAAATAGTTATTCATGAATATGGGCATGGGGTATCAAATAGATTAACTGGAGGGCCTTCTAACACAAACTGCCTTCAAAATGCAGAGCAAATGGGAGAAGGATGGAGTGATTACCTTTCATTAATACTTACAATGAAAGAGGGTGATCAAGCAGAATATATTAGGGGAATAGGAACTTATGCTACTGGTCAAGGGCCACAGGGTGGTGGAATTAGACCAGCTCCATATAGCACTGATTTTACAATAAATGAGTATACATACATAGACACTAATGATAGTAATTTATCACAACCACATGGAATAGGTTTTGTCTGGGCTACAATGCTCTGGGAAATGACTTGGGACTTAATTGACCAATATGGATTTGATACTGATATATATAATGGTACAGGAGGAAATAATATCGCTCTACAATTGGTAATGGATGGAATGAAGTTACAAAATTGTAGCCCCGGATTTGTAGACGGTAGAGACGCTATTCTTGAAGCAGATTTGCTAGCTAATGGAGGAGATAATAAATGTTTAATATGGAATGCATTTGCTAGAAGAGGATTAGGGCTAAGTGCCAATCAAGGAAACCCTTATAGTAGATTAGACCAAACAGAGGCTTTTGATGTACCAGTAGAATGTTCTTTAGGAACAAATGACCTAGAATTATTTAACAGTAATTTTATTATTTATCCAAACCCATCTAATGGAAATATCAATATTAAATCTTTTATTGACATAGGAAATGTAAAGGTTTCTATTTTTAATATTAATGGTAAAAATGTTTACAATCAAGATGTAAATTTACAAGATACTATTAATATAAAAGCTGATAATTTAAGAACTGGAATTTATATTATTCAAATAGAATCAAATAAGTATATCCATACATCAAAACTTATTATTAAATAGGTTATTATCATTACAAAAAAAGGAGACTTTTTAAGAAGTTTCCTTTTTTTGTAAATATACTTAGACATTTTTGTTATTCAATCAGTATGGTTAAAGGGATTTTAATAAATCTCAACTACTTATTATCATGTTTTCTTTAACTACTTCCAATTTATTGAGTTAAAATGTGAATAACAATTTTCAAATAATTTTTGTAATTTTATACAAATCTTAAAATGGTGAAGAAAAACAGTCTCGATATTATTATTTTATCAATTATACTATTCGGAATTCTCATCTTAGGTGAAATTTCATATAATGAGTATATATATGGAAATGTTTGCTCAAAATTTTCAATAATTCCAGCCTGTTATATCGCCTTTATTTATTTTTTACTTTTATTTATTTTTCAAGTTTGGAATAAAATAATTGTTCTATTTCTAATTCTTTCTGGATTTGCCTTAACATTAACTGGGTTTGCTTCTATTGGTCATTTAATAGGTACTATTCAATGTCCTATCTCTGATATAGGAATCCCTACTTGCTTTATTGGATTTTTCATGTTTTTAATTCTCCTCATTTTAAAATTTCTTCAAGTAAAAATCGAAAAGCATACTTAATTATTTCAAATTCCACTAAATTGCAATAGCAAATCAATATCAAACTATGTTAAAAAATCCTTTACCAGATTTACAAACTTACGAGTTTAAAGAAGTTTCTTTTAAACAATTGATGCAAAACAGAATTTACAATGTTTTAATAATATGCTCAAATTACGATTTTTACCTATTGGAAGAGGATGGTAGAATAGATGAACAAATTTTTGTAGAATATTCATCTTTAAACCTACGTTATCCTCCCAATATTCTACATGCAAATTCTACAAAAAATGCTTTAGAGATGCTAGATACTAATCAAATTGAACTCGTTATAAGTTGGTTAGATGTTAGCAAACGTTCTTATGAAATGTCTAATATTATAAAAAATAAATTTCCTGATATTCCTATCGTTGCACTTAGTCATTACCCAAACGAATTACAAAAACTATTAGACAAAAAAGGGACACATAATATTGACTATGTATTTCATTGGAATGGAAATATAAATATTTTCACTGCAATTATAAAGCTAGTCGAAGACAGCATGAATGCAGAAAAAGATATCAATGAAATTGGTGTAAAAGCTATCCTCTTAATTGAAGATTCTATTAGATTTTATACTAGATATCTACCCTTAATTTACAAAATACTATTTACACAAACTCAATCTTTTGTTCAAGAAGGTCTAAATGAACATAGAAAGATAATGTCGAAGCGAGGAAGACCTAAAATTTTGTTAGCAAAAACTTATGAAGAAGCTATTGACTTATTTAAGAAATATAAAAATAATCTAATCGGTGTTATCTCAGATGTAAGCTATTTAAAGAATAATGAAAAAAACTCACAAGCAGGTTTTTATTTTTTAAAGCATGTAAGAAATAGTGATAAATATTTTCCTGTTTTAATTCAATCTTCCGACTTAAAAAATGAGTCACAAACTCTAGATTTAAACGCTCGTTTTTTACATAAACAATCTGAAACTTTAGGTTTAGAATTAAAAAATTATATTACCAAATACTTTTCATTTGGAGATTTTGAATTTTGGAATCCTAAAACGAAAAGAATTGTCAGAAAAGCTAAAGACTTGAAGAGATTTCAAAAATCATTATCTAGAGTAACCTTAGACTCTATTGTTTTTCATGCAAAGCGAAATGATTTTTCTAAATGGTTACAATCACGTGCCTTATTTCCACTGGCAGATTTATTTGCAAAAATAGAATATGAGGATTTTTATAAAGATGATCATATTCGTGAGTTTTTAGCAGATGCTGTAAAGGCTTTTCGAATTTATAGATCGAGAGGTATTATTGCTAAGTTTGACAGACATCAATATGATGAATACTTAATATTTTCTAGAATCGGTGATGGATCTTTGGGAGGAAAAGGACGTGGTCTTGCTTTTATTGATTTGTTTCTAAAAGCTCATAACTTATCTAAAAAGTTTAAAGATATAACAATCTCAATACCCCGTACAGTAGTATTAAGTACAGATGTGTTTGATGAATTTATGGAAAAACACAATCTATACCCATTTGTTGCGAAAAATCAAAATGATGAGCATATATTAGAAGAATTCATTTCCAAACCATTACCAAACTGGGCTATAAAAGATATAAAATCTTTTTTATCAACTCTAAATACACCAGTTGCTATACGATCATCGAGTGTTTTAGAAGACTCTCTATACCAGCCTTTTGCAGGGATCTATGCCACCTATATGGTGCCAAATACTGATTTAAAAGAATTGCAAAAAATGGTATGTAGTGCTATTAAATCTGTTATGGCATCTGCATTCTATAAAAATAGTAAAGCATATATAAAAGCTACGGCTCACTCAATCGAAGAAAGTAAAATGGCTGTAATACTACAGGAAGTAACTGGAACCCAATATGATGATGTCTTTTTTCCAAATATCTCTGGTGTAGCAAGATCTATAAATTTTTATCCTATTGGCGAAGAAAAACCTCAAGAAGGTATCGCAAATATAGCTCTTGGTTTAGGAGAAATAATAGTTGGTGGTGGCAGAACACTACGTTTCTCTCCTTATCATCCAAAAAAAATATTACAACTTTCTTCAACCAAAACAGCACTACAAGAAACTCAAAAGTATTTTTATGGTTTAGACATGAATCCCGACAGCTATCATGTTTCTATCAGTGAAGCTGTCAACAAAAAGAAAATAAACCTTAGACAAGCTAAAGACCATAGAGCACTGAAATTCGTTGCTTCAACTTATGACATGCATAGTAACCAAATTCGATCAGGAGTTTTTCACGATGGTGCACGTATTCTTAGTTTTGAAAGTATCTTAGAACAGGAGTCATTCCCGCTATCTGAAATACTCAAAGAATTATTAAAAATAGGTCAAAAAGAAATTCGAAATCCTATAGAAATGGAGTTTGCTGTAAAATTAGATGTACCTCCTGGTGAACCAAAGATTTTTAGCTTTTTACAGATAAGACCTATCGTTGAAAACAATGATTATAAGCATATTATTCCAAATGAAATTGACACATCAGATACAATAATTTATTCAGACTCAGCATTAGGAAATGGCAAATATGAAGGAATTAATGATTTTGTTTATGTTAAACCAGATGTATTTAATGCCGCAAAAACACGAGAGATTGCTGCATCAGTAGAAAATTTAAATGAAAAGTTTGAAAAAGAAGAAAAACATTATGTACTGGTTGGACCTGGTCGTTGGGGTTCAAGTGATCCTTGGTTAGGTATTCCTATAAATTGGGTACAAATATCTGCCGCTAAAATTATTGTAGAATCTGGTTTGGAAAATTTCAGAATTGATCCTAGTCAAGGCACTCATTTTTTTCAAAATCTAACTTCATTTAAAGTAGGTTATTTAACCATAAACCCTTTTATGAATGATGGTTATTTTGATATAGATTATTTAAATAAACTAGATGCTGTTTATGAAGATGATTTTGTACGTCATATTCAATTTAAGGAAGCGTTGACTATTATGATCGAGGGAAAAAACAACAAAGCAGTTATCTATAAAGAAGGCTTTGTTATACCAAATTCTGATGATATTAAAATGGAGGAAATGTAACATTAGGTTTACAAA
>JAUVBX010000007.1 GCA_030590985.1 Lutibacter sp.
TACGAATTTAAGATAAATAATTAATTTCGCGTTTAGAATGGTTAAAATAAAAGACATAGAATTAGGTAAATTCCCACTACTTCTGGCTCCTATGGAGGATATTAGTGATCCTCCTTTTCGTAAACTTTGTAAAGAATACGGAGCTGATGTAGTTTACACAGAGTTTATATCATCTGAAGGGCTCATTCGGAACGCAAAAAAAAGTGAGCAAAAACTAGATATTTACGAAAGTGAACGTCCAGTTGGTATTCAGATTTTTGGACATAATCTCGATTCAATGCTGCGCACTATTGAAATAGTAGAAGCATCAAAACCTGATTTTATTGATATTAATTTTGGTTGTCCTGTAAAAAAGGTAGTTAGTAAAGGTGCAGGGGCTGCAATTCTTAAAGATATTCCAAAAATGATACAATTATCAGAAGCTATGGTAAAACATAGCAATTTGCCAATAACTGTAAAAACCCGATTGGGTTGGGATGCTAATTCTATAGTAATTGAAGAAGTTGCTGAACGCCTACAAGATATAGGAATAGCTGCTTTGGCTATTCACGGACGTACACGTGCTCAAATGTATAAAGGAAATGCCGATTGGGCACCAATTGCTGCCGTCAAAAACAATCCACGCATTCATATTCCAATTTTTGGTAATGGTGATGTTAATACACCCGAAAAAGCTGTATTGATGCGCAACAAATATGGTTTAGATGGTGCCATGATCGGACGTGCTAGTATCGGAAATCCATGGTTTTTTGAACAGGTGAAATATTTTATAAATACTGGAAAACATTTGCCACTACCAACAATTTTAGAACGCGTAAATGTAGCCAAAAGACATTTAGAAATGGCAACCCAATGGAATGGTGAAACAATCGGTCTCTTTGAAACACGTAAACATTATTCTAGTTATTTTAAAGGTATTCCAAACATTAAAGAATACCGACTAAAAATGGTTACAGCACCTACAAAAGAGGAAGTTTTTAATGTTTTTGATGAAGTCCTAGAATACTTTAAGGATTTATAGTTTATTCCAACAGGCTTTTATTGATCCTGCTACTCGCAATCCTTGCCGCAAAGTATCCTAAAACCAAAATGGTTATAACAACTAGTGAAACATTATGTAATCTTAAACTAACCGGATAAGCTAAAAAATCATTTATCATAAACAAATGAAATTTATCTTGTAGAAAAACAAGTGTAATACCTAGTGACAAACCAATAATAAGCCCAAAAACACTGAGCAAGAAACCTTGAAGTATAAATATTTTTTTAATATTATTAATTGTTAAACCAAGGTTTAACAAAGTTTTCAAATTATCTTTTTTGTCTAAAATCATCATAATGATTGCGCCAATTATATTAAAAAGTGCAATAATTAAAACTAAGGTGAAAATAAAATATAAAACTAAATTTTCAGTATTGAGCATTTTATAAAAAACAGCATTCAATTGAGCACGTGTTTGTATTTTGTAAGTATTTCCTAATTCTATTTGTAATTCTTTGGCAAATTCTTTCGCATTTACCCCATCATTTAACCGTAAGGATATGGCACTTATTTTATTTAAGGGATACTTTAATAATTCTTGAACAACAGGTAAATAAGCAAATACATACTTACTATCGATATCATCAATAATAACAAAAATACCTACACTACGAGTTTCAATACTATTTACTAAACTAGTCGGATTTGTTATATCATATTTATCTCCAGGTTTCGGCACATAAATTGTGAGTGGGTCGAGATAATCAACACCCATAGATAGTTTGTTTGAAATACCATTACCAACCACTACACCATACGGGAAATCAGTAGACAGCCATTTTCCACTAATCACTGTTGTATCCATTTGAACAACACTCAAAAAATCTTCATCCACTCCTTTAATAAAAGCAATATGTTCTTTTTGGCGATAATTAAAAAATGCTCGCTCTTCCAATACTTTCGAATAATAAGCAATATTTTTATATTGTTTTAATTGATTTGCTACTGAATCAGTAAATATAAAAGTCTTACCTGTAGAAGCTGAAATTTTAATATCTGGATCTGCCGCCTTAAAAAAAGATAAACTAAAATCTTTTAAACCTGAAAAACCCGATAAAACAACAAATAAGGCACTTGTAGCAATAATAGTTCCCAAAGTGGCAATTATTGTGATTATGTTAATTGCATTATTACTACTTTTAGATACTAAATATCGTTTTGCTATGTAGAATGGGAAGTTCAAAAATCTTTTACATCTTTTTTCGTTTAGGTAGCACTTCAGGGTGCTCTATTGGATTTATTATATCCCCTTTAAGTGCTTTATCAATACCCTCAATATAATCTAACGAATCATCTATAAAAAAATGTAATTCGGGTACACGACGTAGTTGATGTCTAGTACGTTGTGCTAATTTATGTCGTATTGCATGAGTATGCTCCTGAATTTCAGTAGCAATATTATCTCTATTATCAGTAGGAAATACACTAATAAATACTTTGGCCTCACCTAAATCTGAAGTTACACGTACTTTTGTAACAGAAATTATTATGCCTTTTGTTGACTCACGGGTCCATTCTTGTAGTATTTCAGCAATATCTTGTTGAATAACTCCTGCTATTTTCCTTTGTCTATTGGTTTCCATGTTCTTTATTTAAAAATACAAATTACGGAATAAATTTTAAGGTAAAAGCTCAAAGGTTTAAAGATAAAAGTTTAAACAATCTTCTAAAAAGAAAAAATAGTAATAAAACTGTAAATTTGTATGCAAATTGAAATAGTATACTATGCAAAAAATTGAACATATCGGAATAGCTGTAAAAGACATAGAAAAGTCTAATGAGCTTTTTTCTAAACTATTTGGCAAATCACCATACAAATCAGAATCAGTTGAAAGTGAAGGAGTAACCACTTCATTTTTTAAAGTGGGACCAAATAAAATTGAATTATTAGAAGCTACAAATCCTGATAGTCCTATTGCAAAATTTATAGCAAAAAAGGGAGAGGGTATTCATCATATTGCTATTGCAGTAGATGATATTATAGCTGAAATTAAACGAATGAAATCTGAGGGTTTTATTGTTCTTAATGAAATTCCTAAAAAAGGAGCTGATAATAAATTAGTGGCTTTCCTTCATCCAAAAGCAACAAATGGGGTATTAATCGAGTTATGTCAAGAGATTTCACACTAATCCCAATGACTATCACGACTTAGTTCTACATTAAAATCATATCTTGCACGACGAAAAACAAATCCATGTCTAAATCTTTCGAAAAATACCAAAGAAAACGACTCCAATCTTCCTATCTTTCTGTGATAGTTAGTATTGCTTTGGTATTGTTTTTAGTGGGTTTACTTGGTTTATTGGTTTTAAAAACTAAAGAACTAGCACAGCATTTTAAAGAGCAAGTAACATTAAACGTTTTTATTAAAGATGGTATAAATGAAAACCAAATTATTGAGTTTAAAAAAGCATTGAATGCTAAAGATTATACTAAAAGTATAGAATTTATATCTAAAACCGATGCTGCTAAACTAATGCAAGAGGAAATTGGTCAAGACTTTTTAGAATTTCTAGGAACAAACCCTTTAAAAGATGTGGTCAATATCCATCTTAAATCAGATTTTGTTACTGGAGAAAAAATGAAAGAAATTGAAAAAACCTTACTTAAAAACAAAATAATACACGAAGTTTCCTACGATAAACCATTAATTGAATTATTAAATAAAAACATTAAACGTATTAGTTTATGGGTTCTAATTTTTAGTGTCTTATTAACATTAATTGCAGTAGTTCTTATCAATAGTTCCATTCGTTTGTCTGTATACTCTAAACGTTTTATTATTAAAACGATGCAAATGGTTGGGGCAACTAAAAGTTTTATACGGCGACCCTTTATTTGGACGAGTATTAAGCTAGGTTTCACAGGTGCTCTTATTGCAATTATTGCTTTAATTGGTATGTGTTATTATATTGAAGTTGAGGTTCCTGAAATAAGTTTACTTAACAATATAAATCTGTTGGCTATTGTTTTTGGAGGGATATTGTTATTAGGGATATTAATCACTTGGATCAGTACCTTTTTTGCAACGAGACGTTTCTTGAATTTACGAACCAATGAATTGTATTACTAAATTGTAGCAAGCCAAGTTAACTATCAATATGAGTAATTTTATAATAAGAGCAGCAAATATTACTGACGGTTTAAAATTGCAAAAAATTGGAAAACAAACATTTTTAGAAACGTTTAACTCAAATGATTCCGCAATTGATATAGAGCAATATCTAAATGAAAAATTCAGCCTTGAACAATTGAACTCTGAATTAAAAAATCCTAAATCAAAATTCTTTTTTTCAGAAATCAATAATAAAATCATTGGGTACCTAAAAATAAATACAGGTGATGCCCAGACTGAAAATTTACTTAGTGAAGCTCTGGAAATTGAAAGAATTTATGTAATTTCAAAATATCAAGGTAAAAATATTGGAAAATTACTCTTTGATAAAGCAATCTGTGTAGCTAAACAAAAAAAAATTAAGGATATCTGGTTAGGTGTATGGAAGAAAAATCATAGTGCTATTAAATTTTATAAAAAAAATGGGTTTGTAAAATTCGATAAACATAAATTTACATTCGGCCAAGATGAATCAATAAATATTTTGATGAAACTCAAAGTAAATTAAAACTGACTACAATTTAGAATTAGGATAAAATGAAAAAATAAAGTTTTATATATATATTTGACTTTTTTTATAATAAAAGAAACAAAACATCTCAACATAATTATGAGTAAAAAAAATAAAGTATCTGACACCAAAAAAAAGGAATTTCTATTCAATAAACGTAACTATGTTATCATGGCAATAGGAATCGGTTTTATTGCGCTTGGTTTTATACTAATGGCAGGTGGTGGCAGTGATGATCCTAATGTGTTTAATAAAGAAATATATAATTTTCGTCGCATAAGATTAGCACCTACCTTAGTTCTAATTGGTTTTGCTATCGAAGTATATGCAATTTTGTATAAAAAAAAGTAAAGCTTATTTATGAGTATTATACAAGCGCTAATTCTAGGAATTATTCAAGGACTTACAGAGTTTTTACCCGTATCATCTAGTGGTCATTTAGAACTAGTAAAAGCTTTATTTGGAGATGAATCTCTCCCTCAAGAAAGCTTGACATTTACCGTCGTTTTACACTTTGCAACCGCTTTGAGTACACTTGTAGTTTTTAGAAAAGAAGTTTTTGAAATTATCAAAGGTCTATTTCAATTTAAATGGAATGAAGAATGGATTTTTTCAATAAAAATCATTATTTCGATGTTACCAGCTGTTTTTATCGGTCTATTTTTTGAAAAAGAATTAGAAGCCCTTTTTAGTGGACGTATTCTATTTGTTGGCTTTATGTTATTAATTACAGCAGCCTTATTATTTCTAGCTGACAGAGCAAAAAAAACAGCCAAAAACGTTTCTTATACCAATGCATTTATAATCGGAATCTCCCAAGCCATAGCTATGTTACCTGGTATTTCTCGTTCTGGAGCAACCATTTCTACTTCAGTATTATTAGGGGTTGATAGAGAGCGAGCTGCTCGATTTTCTTTTTTAATGGTAGTGCCCCTAATCTTTGGGAAAGTTGCTAAAGATATCATGAAAGGTGAAATCAACTTTGAAAGTAGTCAAATAGGTGTTTTAAGTGTTGGTTTTATAGCTGCTTTTGTTGCAGGTCTATTAGCTTGTACTTGGATGATCGCGATAGTAAAAAAAAGTAAATTAAGCTATTTCGCTATATACTGTTTAATAATTGGCTCGATTGCTATTGGTTATAAAATATTCTTTGCTTAATGACAACAGAAGACTTCCAAAACGGTCAAGTACTATTGATTGACAAACCCTTAAAATGGACTTCCTTTCAAGTGGTCAATAAATTGCGATGGGCAATTCGTAAAAGATTCAATATTAAAAAGATAAAAGTTGGTCATGCGGGGACATTAGATCCGTTGGCAAGTGGTTTATTGATAATTTGTACTGGGAAATTCACTAAAAAGATTAATGAATACCAAGGACTGCCAAAAGAATATACTGGCACATTTACTTTAGGTGCAACTACTCCATCTTTTGATTTAGAAACAGCGATTGACAAAACATTTCCTACAAAACATATAACCAATAAATTAATACATGAGACAACTTCACAATTTATGGGTGAAATTTTTCAAAAACCACCCCTATTTTCTGCTATAAAACGTGATGGTGAACGTTTATATAATATTGCACGTAGAGGGGAAATAGTACCTATAAAAAGTAGAATAGTTCATATTTATGAATTTGAAATCACTCGAATTTCATTACCTGAAGTAGATTTTAGAGTAAAATGTAGCAAGGGAACATATATTCGCTCCTTAGCGAATGATTTTGGAAAAGCATTACAATCAGGAGCACATTTATCAGCCTTACGTCGCACTAAAATTGGTGATTTTTCGGTAAATAATGCTATAGATCCATTGGTATTTATGAATAAAATAAATGCCATAATTGATTAAATTATATCCTAGTCTTTAATAAATTTTTCAATTAATACTTTTTTTAATCATAGAACTCAGGTTTAAAGTCTTTTCTGAAAATTTGTTCGTAAATTCGCCATCAAATAATAATCACTCATGCAGCAAACTATTAAATTCTTTATCATTATCAGTGTTTTTTTGGGACTAATTATATCATCTTGTGGTACTACAGTAGGTCAAAAATCAACCTCCGAATATTCTCCAGCCGAATATCGAATTCGAACTATTGCATTCTATAACTTGGAAAATCTTTTTGACACTATAGATGAGCCTGATTTATGGGATGAACGCAGTCCTATTATGGAAATGAAAGGAAATCGTTCGGAAGTATATTGGAACAAAATGGACAATATAGCTAAAGTCATTGCTGATATTGGGAAAAAAGAAGCTAAAGCAAGTCCAGCAATAATCGGAGTTTGCGAAATCGAAAACAGACAAGTTTTAGAAGATTTAATCAATACCAAATATCTAAAAGATTTGGATTATGGTATTATTCATTATAATTCTCAAGACAAACGTGGTATAGACGTTGCACTGTTATATCAAAAGCGCTATTTTAAACCTACTGAAAGTAAATCGTATAATGTAAAATTATATGGTGATGGAAATCGTGTTTATACGAGAGACCAACTTTTAGTATCGGGTGTTTTAGATGGTGAAATGATACATCTTATTGTCAATCACTGGCCTTCTCGTCGTGGAGGTGAAGCAAAAAGTCGTCCATTACGAATGGGAGCTGCCCGATATAACAAACGTATGATTGACTCTTTACAGAAAATGTATGAAAATCCTAAAATATTTGGATTAGGAGATTTTAATGATGACCCAATCAATGCAAGTTTCAAAGAAGTATTAAATGCTACAGGGGTGAAAAAAGAAGTGAAAGAAGGAGGTATTTATAACCCAATGGAAGACTTATTTAGACGTGGATTTAGTACGCTAGGGTACCGAGATAACATCAATTTATTTGATCAAATTTATATGACCTCACCTACCCTAGCCAATGGTAAGGATTATAAAAATTGGCAATTTTACAAAGCTAACATATTCAATCCTAATTATTTAACAAATCCTAAAGGACGCTACAAAGGTTATCCGTTTAGAAGTTTTTCTAATGGTATGTATACGGGTGGTTATAGTGACCATTATCCTGTTTATATCTATTTAGTTAGGGAAAAATAAGAAATCACAATCACACAGAGTATGTCACACTGAGCTTGTCACACTGAGCTTGTCGAAGTGTGACATTGAATTAATTTAATTCACTTTCAATAAAAAATACTTCTTCTTACCACGTTGAAGTAAAATATATTTATTGGCGATCAAATCGCTTGAAGTAATACTATAACCTTCACTTACTTTGGTTTTGTTTACAGAAATTGAATTTTCCTTAAGTGCTCTACGCACTTCACCGTTAGATTGTAAGAATCCCGATTTTTCATTGAGAGCGGCGATAATATCAATACCTCGTTCTAAATCGGATTTTGAAATATCGACTAAAGGCACTCCATCAAAAACATCTAAAAATGTTTGTTCATCCAAAGATTTTAAATCATCAGCCGTCGATTTTCCAAATAGTATTTGTGAAGCTTTTAAAGCATTTTCGTATGCCTCTTGTCCATGTGTCATTACAGTGACTTCTTCACCTATCCTTTTTTGTAAAATCCGTAAATGTGGCATTTCGGCATGTCCTACAATTAGTTTTTCTACTGTTTCTTGATCTAGAAATGTAAATATCTTTATATATTTTTCAGCATCAACATCACTAGTATTCAACCAATATTGATAAAATTTATAGGGTGATGTTTTAGAGGCATCTAACCATATATTTCCACCTTCTGTTTTCCCAAATTTGGTTCCGTCCGCCTTCGTAATTAAAGGTACGGTAAGCGCGTACGCTTTTCCTTGAGCTTTACGACGAATAAGTTCGGTTCCTGTTGTAATATTTCCCCACTGATCAGAACCTCCCATTTGAATTCTACAATTGTAGTTTTGATACAGATGTAAAAAATCGTAGCCTTGAAAAAGTTGGTAGGTAAATTCAGTAAAACTCATACCCTCTTTTGCTTCAGAACCCAATCTTTTTTTTACGGAATCTTTAGCCATCATATAATTGACTGTTAGGTGTTTACCTATATCACGCACAAATTCGATTAAAGAGATTTTTTTCATCCAATCGTAGTTATTTACCAAGACTGCTGCATTATCATTTTTTGCGTCAAAATCTAAAAAACGGGCAAGTTGTGCTTTTACCCCTACTACATTCTTATTGAGTGTTTTTTCATCTAATAAGTTTCTTTCGGCTGATTTCCCAGAAGGATCACCCACCATACCAGTAGCGCCACCCACTAGAGCGATAGGTGTATGCCCCGCATCTTGAAAATGTTTTAACACAAGAATAGGTACCAAACTCCCAATATGTAAGGAATCGGCAGTTGGATCAAAACCAATATAACCAACCGTTTTGTACTTGTTTAAGTATTCTTCTGTTTCTGGAATAGTATCGTGTATTAAACCTCTCCATCGGAGTTCTGCTACAAAATTTGTCATAAGTCAATAAATATTTGGCAAAGATAGCCGAATGAATTAAAAAATTAAGAATTAAGAATTAAGAATTTATAAACAGAGATTGTTTTTAAACAAAAAAGCTCAAAATCAACTTGATTTTGAGCTTTTACATTTTCATATTAGCTTGTTAGAAACGGAAACCAAAAGATACGCCCAATCTAGGTACTACAACAGGAGCTCTTTCATCACCACTAAGATTACGACCTACGCCGCCAAATATCTCACCTACAAAACCACTATCAGAAATATATTTAAAACCGCCTCCTAGTCCAAAAGCAAAATCAGCATACTCAAGACCTACGTATTCTTCATCAATGATCTCATCCTCATCAGTCAATTCAATATCTTCTGATAAACCTTCTATTTCTTCTTTATTTTTTCCTCCATTAGCAGATAAAAAGGCTTCTAAAAAGAATCCATTAATTACATTTTCAGGAAAATAGTAACGATAATAAGGTGTTACAGCATATTTTTGATTGATTCCAAAAAGGTTATACTTTTCTCCTCCTGTTAAATCAAAAGCAAAAGAAACACCTACTGCAGACTCTTCATTAAATAAATATTCATAAGAAAGGTCTAAGTTTCGAGATGCAATTACACTAAATGCATTTAAACGTATTTCATTTGATTTTTCTGCTTGCGCATAACTTAAAAAAGTAGTAAAGAAAATTACTAAAACTAGAATTTTTTTCATAATAATAAATTTGAATTAATGATGACCTTACAAAATGTTAGGGTAAATCTTAAACCACAAACTTAGTGAATTTTTTATTGATTACAACAGTAATGTAAAATGTCTATTTAAAATCTAAAGCCAAAAGATATACCTCCTCTACCAACAACTTCAGGAGCATTTTTATCAAACAAATTACGACCTATACCCGCATGAATTTCTCCAATAAAACCTCTCTTTGATAAGAATTTTCCTCCAATACTAATACCAAAAGCAACATCATTGTATTCTCGATCTTCAGATCCCCAATGATATTCACTCGTTGTTTCATCATAGGTTTCCCAATAATAATCATTTATCCCACCGTTAATCATCGTAAAAGCTTCCATAAAAAACCCTTGAGCATATTTATTAGAAAAAAAATGTCGATAATAGGGTGTTATAGAATAATTACGTTCATAATCATAGCCACTCCATTCATCTCCAATCTTAACTAATAAAGAAATCCCGGCTGAGGATTCTTCATTTATTGGGCGTTCATATGCAACATCTAGCCATTTAAAAGCAATTAAATTAAAGGCATTAAGGTAGAGTTCATTTTTCTTTTCTACAGGTTCTGTTAATTCTTCTTGTGCATAGCTTGAAAATGTTAGTAGCAGCACCAGTACAAATACAATTTTTCTCATAATTATCAATTCGTTTTAAGTTATTTACAGATAGATGATTTTCTATCATTTGGTTGCTTTTACAAAAGTTAAAAATTAGCTCTTAGTTGCACATTTCCATTGTGAATAGTTCTCGAAAAATCATTGGCTCTTCCATTATAGTTTAAATTAAGAAATAAGAAACTATTAATTTTGTGAGTCCATAATACATTCCAGGTCACGTTATTATCAGGTTGTAAACCCTCTAACATTTGGTAGGCTATTGCTGAAAAATTATTTCCAGAAAATTGATTTTTTAAAGCTTTTATTTCTACCGAAAATGATGTTTGCTTATCATTTGTATACTGATAGTTTAGTGCAATTTGTTGCTGTTCTAAAGATTCTAAGTCACCTATTTGATTGGTTTTTGTGGTATACGAATATTCTGATTTTATAAAATGATTCTTTTTAAAATAATAAGCAATACTCGGAGCCACAGACTCCTCCATGATACGATAATTACGACTGCTAAATAATTCACTAATACTGCTGTTATCAGCTAGTTCACCCGTTAAACCTATTTGCCAGTTTTCTTTAATTCTATGTCGAAATAATAGCTGGTGCATCTCAATATCATTTTCTTGATCGCCAAAAGACTGAACAATTTTTTGACGTGAGCTCGTATAATTATAAGTCGTAGAATAATGTGATTTCCCTCGATTAAAAACTAGAGAGTTTCTCACATTGAACTGCATATTTAAAACATCTGAACTTTCAATATCAAACGGATTAATGTTTACTAAGCTTCCCTGTCTTTGTTTGTTGTTTTGAGTTAGAATATTTACTTGGTTGTACCAATGCGAAAGCATTTTTTTAAAACCTGTTTTATTAGCCCATTTCGATAAATTAATTTGAATATTTTGTTGTAATCTGGCTTCTTGTGTTGGTAAATAGGTAATATTTGGCAAAGCAATTCTTAAATAATTAGCTTGGTCAGCAAATTGAGCGACTTCAAATTCATCTAATTCTTGTACACCATTTTCGTTATAATCAATCCAAGTATAAAATCCTTGTCCGGTCTCAGTTTCTATATAGGTATATTCATGTTGAGGAATGTTTCCAGAAGTGTTTTGATAGTCGGTCTGCCAAACCACAAATTGATTAAAAAGTTGTTGATTGTAGGTCAATCGTGAGTTTAAAGCTTCTGTTTTATCTCCTGTTTTATAATTGACTGTACGATAATTAGCATAGAGTTTTAATTGTGCACTCTTTGTCTTAATTAACTGCGAATTTATAAACCAAGTCTGTGCATCGTTTACACGTCGTAAATTATTAGTGATTATACTATCATTACTGTGATATTGCGAACCAATTTCTACAAAAACTTTAGCACTATCACCCACTCCAAAACTCGCCTTTATATCAGAAAACTGATAAGAACGTATCGTAAGGCTATCTGCTTGAATGTCTTTATGTTGGTTGTTTTCAAAATCAAAAATACTACCTGCCCACCATTTTTTGGTAGTGTATTGTATTTCGGAATGACTACGGGCAAATTTTGTATTTGTCAAACTTCCTGTACTTTGTAAATAACTACTTAGATGTTGTAAATGAAACCTTTTATAGTTTAGATCTACTCCTAAATTATGTCTATCCCCCTTGTAAGTGTCAGAAAAATTAAGATTATCGTAGCCATAATACACTTCTCCATTTTCTTTATTTGAAAAAATCAATTTTCCATCAAATATTCTTTGATCACCTACTTTTCCTTCCAAATTCCAGTCACGATCAAATTCTATGGCATAAATTCGTTCGATACTCTTAAAATTACGATGTATGTAATCAAAATGAAACTGACTTTCAAGTTGCCATCCCTTTTTTGTTGAATCAAGTAGTATTTGTTGCCAAGATGCTTTTATTGCTGGAGCTCTATTACTCGAATTATCAATATTAGAAAATAAATTGTGATCGTTTTCAGAATAAGCCATCTCAAGAGAAATATCTGTATTTTTATAAGGTTTATACTCAGAATTAATCACAATAACTTGCTGTTTTGATGGCGCTACTAAAAGTGTCAACGCTTTATAATCACCGTTGTTTTCGCCAACATACTGCATTTTTTTTCCAATGGCTAAATATTCTAAGATTTGGTAATCCCCTTGACTTTCGCCCATATACGTAAAGCCCACCTGATATAAAGTTTCCTCTGAATCGGTAGAATATTCATAAATTTCTGCGTTTCCATCCAAAACAAGTCTATATAAAATCTTATTTTCATCATATTCTGTTTCTACAGCATTGGTAACAAAAAGCTGTTCGGTATCATTACCAACCTGAGCTAACAAATCAATCTGTTCATCGGTCAGATTCAATTGTAAAGGTTGATTTTTAATATCACTTTCACTAAAAAATGAAACGCCAACTTGTAATTTCTCTCCAGTATATTGCACCGCATCATGGGTAACAAATCGTGAAAAATTTCTATCTGAATATTGAAATTCTACACTAATACGCATATCTGAGGTTATCGGATTTGTTGGCGTAAACGTAATTTCAGCTGTATTATAATCAATAATATAATCTTTGTCTTGACCTCGTGTTTGAAGTATCCCATTTATAAAAACTCGTTCGCTGGCACTGATAATAAAAATATAGGCTTTATCAACTTCCCCTTTTAATTTGTACGGACCTTGGTTGGCTTCTTCTCCTTGAAATTGATGTTCTGTAAAACGCCCACGTACTAAAGCTGCAGAAGCAAGTGTTTGAATTTGATCAAATTTTGTTTCAACCGATACTCCTGATACCTTCTTCGAAAAATTCATAAAATAGCTTGTAGAATCTCTTAAAAAAACATCTCCTGCTTTTATGGACCATTTTGGCCCTTCCATTTCAATATAAACACGATCTAAATCTTTTAAATCTTGGGAATATCCATTTTCTTGAATGGGAATATTAGTATCGTTAATTCGGGCTCGTAGCGTAACTTTAGACGATAACTTTCCTTCAATTTTTAAATCTAAAATTGAATTGAGCACTGCATCTTGATTGTTACCAATGGTTACTCCACGAATAATGTTTCCTTGCGTGTCCAAACCTTCAAAAGGAGTTCCTTTTAGTGGTTTTTTTTGGTTGTCTAAAGATATTGGTTTTCGATTTGAATTATTCGTAACAATAATAGCTGGGTCTAACCCACTATATGTTTTGGTTAAAAATTCCGGATAGGTATAATACTGTATTTGTACCGAATCGAGCTGTGAATGTTTTTGATAAAATTTAGATTTTAAATATAGTTTCGAATAAGCAAAATCTACTTTATAGGTTGTCGAATCAATCAGTTTTCCATTTTGTGTGCTAAGTTGAAAATAATAAGGGTTTGTGCTAACCGAATGATAGGTGATTGTATCTTGCACCTTAAGCACTTCTTTACGATAATGTAAAGAATCAACTTGGGCTTGTGCCACAAGAACAATAAAAAATGCTATGATGCTGCCTATTTTTTTCACTATCAATACTAACGTAGAAAGCGTAAAAATAGTTTATTCTAATTAATAACCTATTTGTTTTCGGACCCTCTTTAAAACATCTCTTGCAACAATTTGTGCTTTATCAGCACCAATAGCTAAAGCTTTATCAATTTCATTTTTATTTTCCATAAAATAAGAATAACGCTCTCTTATTGTGGCATACTTTTCAATAATCAATTCATAAAAAGCTTGTTTTGCATGACCATAACCATAACCACCTTGTTCGTAATTATTTCGCATTTCTACTATTTGCTCGGGAGAGGCTACTAATTGATATAAAGCAAATAAATTACAGGTATCTGGATTTTTTGGATCTTCCAAAGGCGTGCTATCTGTTTGAATTTTCATTATTTGCTTGCGCAATTGTTTATCTGGTAAAAAGATGTTTATAATGTTGCCTTTAGATTTACTCATTTTTTCACCATCTGTACCAGGTACATACATCGTATTATCTTGTAACTTGGCTTGTGGTGGCACTAAGATATTGCCCACCTTATTGTTTACTCTATTCGCCACATCACGAGCTATCTCTAAATGTTGTAATTGATCTTTTCCTACGGGAACTATTTCGGCATCATACAACAAAATATCAGCTGCCATTAACATCGGGTAATTAAATAAACCGGCATTAACATCACTTAAACTATCTGCTTTATCTTTGAAAGAATGAGCTAAAGTCAAACGTTGGTAGGGGAAAAAACAACTTAAATACCAAGTGAGTTCTGTTACTTCAGGGACATCACTTTGGCGATAAAAAACAGATTTTGAAACATCTAATCCACAAGCTAACCAAGTAGCAGCCGTACTATAGGTGTTTTCGCGCAGTTCTGCCCCATCCTTAACTTGTGTTAACGAGTGCATATCTGCGATAAACAAAAAAGATTCATTATTTGGTTTATTCGCCATTTCAACGGCAGGGATAATTGCACCTAAAAGATTTCCTAGATGTGGAGTGCCTGTACTTTGTACGCCTGTAAGTATTCTTGCCATAGATTGGTTAAAAGTTAAAAGTTAAAAGTTAAAAGTTTGTTAGTAATCATACTTTTAACCAATAAAAACGAGATTTTATCTCTAATTGAACAACAAAAATACAGTTTTGAATCTAAAAAGTAAGTTTATTTCTTTTTAAACAATCCGAATATAAATAAAATAACCAAAGCTCCAATAAGCCCTTGTGCTAAATCACCTACTAAACCATCAAATAATGGTAAATTGAATTGTTTAAATAGCCAACCACCTACGAAACCTCCAAAAATACCTAAAAGAATATTTTTGAATGCTCCATAACCACCACCCTTCATTATTTTTCCTGCTAAAAATCCTGCTAAGGCTCCTATCAATATGGTATATAACATAATTTATACGATTAAAATTAGAGGTAAAAATAAGAAAAAATAGGAAACACATCATACATATAAAAATAAAAAGCATGCTAAAACGGTACATTTTACTACTTTTGAGCCCTGATGAAAATTTTTAAAAACATTTTTAATCTAATTTGGCGTGTTTGGTTTTATATTCTAATGATTATTACCATAGTACCTTTAGTGCCTGTATTATTAGTAATCACTGCTAAAGAATCGTACTTCCCTGCATTTTATAAAATTCTTCACATTTGGGGTAAAACTATGCTCTTCTTGATGGGTTTTAAGGCAAAAGTCGAAATGGCAGAAACAATAATTCATCATAAGAGTTATATGTTTTCAGCAAATCATACTTCCATGATTGATATTATGCTGATGTTGGCAATTTTTAAAGAAAACCCTTTTGTTTTTGTCGGTAAGGTCGAATTGACAAAAATTCCCATATTTGGTTTTTTCTACAAACGAACTATGATTATAGTTGATAGACAAAATCCTGAGAGTCGTCGTCAAGTCTTTGAACATGCCAAGAGACGCTTAGAAAAAGGTTTAAGTGTCTGTATTTTCCCTGAAGGTCTAGTGCCAAGTGATGAAAGCATCGTTTTGACTGATTTTAAAAATGGAGCCTTTGTGTTAGCGATCGAACATCAGATACCCATAGTTCCTATAAGTTTTTATGATTGTAAAAAGCGTTTTTCATATACTTTTTTTAGTGGAGGACCAGGTACTTTACGCGTAAAAATTCATACTCCAATTTCTACCAAAGGGCTGGATGTGCAAAAAGATAAAAACACTCTAAAAAAAGAGATCTTTCAGTTATTGTATGATGATTTGGCGAAAAACCATAATTAATTCAGTATTAATCACACAATAGTACCAATCTATTTCATTACTCTATATCACATTTCTTAAGGTTTCCTGCTTTTGATAGTAGTTTATTTAAAAAAACTTATCTTTGAGTTCCCCTTAAATAATAAATCATGAAAAGAATTATCTTTTTATCCCTTATCTTTTTTAGCTTTTTTAGTTTTTCTCAAGAAATATTCATCAATTTACAAACAGAGAATTTAAACGGAAAAATTCGATCTTACTCTAAAAAAACCTTTACAATCGTAAAAAATTCGAGTGATTTAAAACAAAAATATGCAGTAAAGTATTCTTTTGATACAAATGGAAATCTAGTAAGTATTGAAAATTATGGAGATGATACTACTATTATATCTAAAGAGATTTATAAATACAAAATGGGGAAACTCTCAAATACTACACTTTTTAATGCAGTTGGTAATGCTGGGAAAACTACACAATATGAGCATGATGATACTGGAAAAATGGTTTCCCTTAAAAAGTATAACAACCAAGGAAAATTACAATACCAAATAAAATATATATACAATCAAAAAGGGCAATTAACAACACAACAAAAATTAATACCAAGTATTAACCATACTATTAAAGAAACCTTTAAGTATGATAATCAAAATAATTTAATTGAAAAATCTAAGACTGCTCGTATAGGAACTACAAGAGAAACTTTTGAGTATAATTCAAAAAAATTACAAACTAAAAAGTCAGCATACAATGCAATGGGGGAATTATTTAGTATCATTGCCTACAAATATAATACGCATAACGATAAAATTAGTTTAGAAAAATTTGATGCCAACAAAACACTAAATTATTACGAAAAATACGATTATACGTATGATCACAAAGGAAATTGGACACAACGAACTAGTTATAAAAAGGGAAAAAAAGTTAGTGTAGAAAATAGAACAATAGTGTACTTTTAACAAGGAGACATTAAACAAATTATCATAAAAAAACAACCCCAATATTTTTACAAATTTTGGGGTTGTTCTTGTTTTAAATAAAATGTTCTAGAATTTATAATTAAATCCTATACCAAATACTTCTTTAAACTGTATGTCTTTTTCAAGGCCATCCGTCATGTTTTTATCAAAAATTGTATGCAGAGCTAAATTTGCAGAAATATATTTGTTTACCTGTAAAACCAAGTTTAGTTGATGATTAACATCTACATCCTCTGGTTTGTCTAGATAGTTTGAGTATAAATTTAAAATATTTTCCATAGAGATATTTTTCATCAAATCTACTTTGTGGTAAGCTCCTACATAAAACCCTAATTCAGTACGTAGAGTTTCACCTGGATCAACGCCAAAAGCACCAAGATCAGAAAGAACTTCATCAGTTACGATAGTTAATTTACCTGTTGCTGGGGAAATATTAATTTTAAAATTATCTGATTTTTTCCATAACATACCTGGTCCAAAAGTTAGATAAGCTGGTGCAAATGCTTTAGAAATAGCAATTTCATCAGATATAGTATAATCATAACCATCTGTAAATTGCGTTAGAAAATTTACAAACATAGAATAATACCAATTGCCAAAAGCCTTTTTACCCACTAAAGAGTTTATCTCAAAACGATCATCTGTTTTAATAGACCCTTTTGATTCTGAATTTGCCAAACCGTAAGCCATAATAAACTTGTTATCCCAGGTATAATCCCCTTTTAACAGATTGGCATCATAATTTACATTGAAGTTTCCTGCCAAAGCATTATCACCACCTGCAACCCAATTTTCAAAAGAGGATTGATTAAATAAGAGACTGAAATTTCCTCCTTTTTTCCAACCATCTTTTGATGCTTCTTCATCTTGTGCAAAAGATGCTACAAAACTAAATACTACTAATAGTGTTACTAATTTCTTCATTTTTTGGATTTTTAAATTTTGGCAAAAATAGGAAATTATACAGAATTCAAAAATTAGAATTTAAAATTGTCTAACTATGAGATAGTTTTTCTGCAACCTAATAGGAAAAATGGAGTTAAAAACTAATAGTTTTTACAGAAGTTTTTTATAAAAAACCTAAAGCTAATTTAGCTTCATCACTCATTAGGTCTTGAGTCCATGCAGGTTCAAATGTAAGATCTAGCTCGACTTCTTCAACGCCATCAACAGTTCCTACCTTATCTTTTACTTCTTGTGGAAGTGATTCCGCAACAGGACAATTGGGTGTCGTCAATGTCATGATAATTTTTACAGCTTTGCGCTCTTGGTTGACAAAGACGTCATATATTAAACCTAACTCATATATATCCACGGGTATTTCAGGATCATAAATAGTCTTGATTACCGTAATAATTTCTTCTGTTAGAGTTTCTGGATTGAAAGTAGTTCCCATTTATAATGATTCTAAATAAGCGCAAAAATAGAAAAATAAAACAGAATACAAATACAGATTATACAACTTATTACTTTATTTCAATAAAAATTACTTTCCATGAAATGCCAATGCATATAATTTAATCTGTTTTATCATTGATACTAATCCATTGGCACGAGTCGGAGAAAGGTTTTCTTTTAAACCAATTTTATCAATAAAAGTCAAATCAACATCTAAGATATCTTGTGGAGTTTGATTTGATAAAACTCGCAATAACAAAGCAATAACACCTTTAGTTAGAATAGCATCACTATCAGCTGTAAAGATGATTTTGTCATTATTTTTTTCAGCATATAACCAAACTTGTGATTGACAACCTGATATTAAATTGTCTTTTATTTTATGTTTTTCATCAATTAAAGGAAGTGATTTACCTAAAGCAATAAGATGTTCATAACGCTCCATCCAATCATCCAAAAAATCAAATTCTTCAATGATTTCAGCTTGTATATCTATTATATTCATTATTTGTTATTAAACTGTTAGTAATTTAGTGTAGTAATAGTCTATTTAAAACATGATTACATTACTTTTGCAAAGATACATAAGAAAACAAAGTATGAGCAAACTTTTAATAGTAGGAACAGTAGCATTTGATGCAATTGAAACTCCTTTTGGAAAAACAGATAAAATCTTAGGTGGTGCCGCAACCTATATCTCTTTAGCAGCTTCGCAATTTAACATAAATAGTGGTATTGTCTCTGTTGTTGGAGGTGATTTCCCTAAAGAATTTCTACAAACCTTAAACAAAAAGAGAATTGATACTTCGGGTATTGAGATTATAGAAGACGGTAAAACCTTCTTTTGGAGAGGCAAATATCACAATGATTTAAATGTTCGAGATACATTGACAACTGAACTTAATGTTTTAGCAGATTTTCAACCAAAAGTTCCCGACCATTTTCAAGATGCTGATTTTTTAATGTTAGGAAATTTACATCCATCTGTGCAAATGGCCGTAATACAACAAATTCCAAAACGTCCTAAATTAGTTGCATTAGATACCATGAATTTTTGGATGGATAATACTTGGAACGAATTAATGGAAGTAGTTGCTAAAGTAGATGTAATTACAATAAATGATGAAGAAGCTCGCCAGATGAGTGGAGAATATTCATTGGTAAAAGCAGCAAAAAAAATACACAATATGGGACCACAATATGTGGTTATTAAAAAAGGAGAACACGGAGCCTTATTATTTAACAACGGAGAAGCTTTTTTTGCTCCAGCGCTTCCCTTAGAAGAAGTATTTGACCCAACAGGTGCGGGTGACACTTTTGCTGGCGGATTTATTGGACATATGGCAAATACACACGATATTTCTTTTGAAAACATGAAAAGAGCAGTCATAGCGGGTTCTAATTTAGCTTCCTTTTGTGTTGAAAAATTTGGAACAGAACGTATGCTAAACCTTACAGAAGAAGAAATTCAAAATAGATTACACCAATTTAAACAATTGACTCAATTTGATATTGAACTTAGTTAAAAGTTATAAAGTTTATAAAGTAAAAAGTTGTAGGTAATACTATAATCTAAATCTTTACAAACTTTAAACTTTAAACTTTAAACGAAAGAAATGAGTGACCCAATTAAACATGAATGTGGTATCGCTTTAGTGCGATTGTTAAAACCTTTATCGTATTACAAAGAAAAATACGGAACTGCTTTTTGGGGGCTTAACAAATTATACCTTCTTCTTGAAAAACAACACAACCGAGGTCAAGATGGAGCTGGAGTGGCGTGTATTAAGTTTGATACCGTTCCAGGCACAAGATATATAAGCCGTAAACGATCTAATGAGTCACAACCCATACAAGCTGTTTTTAGTCATATTAATCGCCGTATAGAAAATATTTTTCAAGAAAATCCTGATAAAAAGAATGATGTTGCATGGCAAAAAGCCAATATGCCTTATATCGGAGAATTGTTTTTAGGTCATGTTCGTTATGGTACTTTTGGGGGGAATAGTAGTGAGAATGTACATCCATTTATCAGACCTAGTAACTGGAAGCACAGAAGCCTCATTATGGCTGGTAATTTTAATATGACCAACTCAAAACAATTACTAGATGATTTAGTTGAAATCGGTCAACACCCAAAAGAAAATACAGATACCGTAACGGTAATGGAAAAAATTGGCCACTTTCTAGACAAAGAAGTTGAAAAACTGTATCAACAATTTAAAAAACAAGATATATCAAAACAAGAGGCTTCATCTTTAATTAGTAAAAATATTGATGTTGTAAATATTTTACAAAAATCAGCAAAAAAATGGGACGGTGGTTATGCAATGGCTGGATTATTGGGTCATGGCGATGCATTTGTACTTCGAGATCCAAATGGGATAAGACCGGCTTTTTATTATCAAGATGAAGAGGTTATTGCTGTAGCTTCTGAAAGACCTGCACTACAAACAGTTTTTAACACAACTATCAATCAAATAAAAGAATTAGAAAACGGAGAAGCATTAATACTTAAAAAAGAGGGAGACATTAGTATAACTCAAGTTTTAGAGGCTAAAGAAAAAAAAGCTTGTTCGTTTGAGCGAATTTACTTTTCCCGTGGAAGCGATGCTGATATCTATAATGAAAGAAAAACTTTAGGAAAATTAATATTTCCAGATATTCTTAAAACCATCAATAAAGATATCTCAAATACTGTTTTTTCCTATATCCCAAATACAGCTGAAACTGCATTTTTTGGAATGCGTGAAGCTGCAGAAGACTATTTAAATGAACAAAAGATTCAAATTCTATTGGATGGTAAACGCAGCTTAACTGCTGAAAAAGTACGTGAAATTCTTTCCCAAAAACCACGAATTGAAAAAATTGCCATAAAAGATGCCAAGCTACGAACTTTTATAACTGATGATCACAGTCGTGACGATTTGGTAGCTCATGTTTATGACATAACATACGGAGTTGTTAAACCTTCAGATAATCTAGTGATTATTGATGACAGTATTGTACGTGGAACTACTCTAAAGAAAAGTATTTTAAAAATCGTCAATCGTTTACAACCTAAAAAGATAGTAATTGTCTCTTCTGCTCCACAAATTCGTTATCCAGATTGTTACGGTATTGATATGGCAAAATTAGGAGATTTTATCGCTTTTAAAGCTGCTGTAGCACTTCTTAAGGAAAGTAATAGAGTTCAGGTTTTAATGGATGTTTATAAAAATTGCAAACAACAACTTCAAAAACAAAATTCTGATATGATTAACGCGGTAAAAGATATCTATAAGCCTTTTACAGATAATGAAATTTCCGAAAAAATAGCCTTACTCTTAAGTTCTAAGTCAATAGAAATCGAAGTTGATATAATTTATCAAAACGTAGACAATCTACATAAAGCTATTCCAAATCATACAGGTGATTGGTACTTCACTGGAAACTATCCAACACCTGGTGGAAATAGAGTGGTTAACGAAGCTTTTATCAACTATTATGAAGGTAAAAATCTAAGAGCTTATTAAAAAATAGTGTATATCAGTTGTGTAATATTTGTTACCCTGTGTTCTTTTTTTTTTTTTATCTTTGCTGCCGCTTATCTCCCCCTACCCCTTTCTTTTATTTATTGTATTAACCTAAAAAAAAATCAATAGCAATATTGATAAGAGTATCGTATGCAAACAGACGTCAAAAAACAAATTGAAACTATTTTAGCAGATCACAAAATTACTACCGATTCCACTTCTATTAAAAACAAACGTAACCAAAAACCAACCCCTATTGACAGAGAGATTAAACTAGATCCTTCTAGAACTATCATGTCTAAAACAGATGCTAGAGGTGTTATTGAATATGCCAATGATTACTTTATGGAAATATGTGGTTATGAAGAATATGAATTAATGGGACAACCTCATAGTATTATTCGTCATCCTGATATGCCTAAAGTTATCTTTAGTGAACTTTGGAAACGATTAAATAAGGGAGAAAATATTCATGCTTTTGTGAAAAATTTAGCAAAAGATGGTCGTTATTACTGGGTACTTACCAACTTTGAAACAAAATATGATGAAAGTGGTGCTATTATTTCTCACTATGCTCGAAGAAAAGCCGCACCTGGCAATGCTATCTATCAAATAGAAAAACTATACAAAACCCTTAAATCTATTGAGGATACACAAGGTATTGAAGTAGCAGAAAGATATTTCTCAGGACTTCTTGAAGAAAAAAATATGAACTACAATGAATTCATTTTAGAAATATTAGGTATAAATGAAAAAGCAGTAGTCTCTTACTTTATAGATTCAACACAAACTTCAAAACCCACTAAAAAAAGAAGTGTTTTTGGACGCCTATTTGGATAGTAATTTATGATTTTGGTTAAAGAGGAAATGCTAATTCATTCCCTCTTTTGCCCCCCCTTTTTCTATATATGTTTAACCCAAAAAATAAATAATAATGAGTGAATTTGATTATCATCCAGTTGCTACAGACAGAGAAATTAAATTAGACCCTTCTCAGGTTATTATGTCTAAAACTGACCCTAAAGGTATTATTGAATATGCGAATGATTACTTTATGGAAATTTGTGGCTATGAAGAATATGAATTAATGGGGAAACCTCATAATATTATTCGTCATCCCGACATGCCTAAAATCGTTTTTAAATTACTATGGGAGCGATTACATAAAGGAGAAAATATTCATGCTTTGGTGAAAAATCTTGCCAAAGATGGCCGCTATTATTGGGTACTTACCAACTTTGAGACAAAATATGACGACGAGGGAAATATAATATCTCATTATGCCCGTAGAAAAGCAGCACCTGGTAATGCTATTTATCAAATTGAGAAGTTGTATAAAACATTGCTTGCCATTGAAAAAAATCAAAGTCCGGAAACTGCTGAAAAATACTTTTATGGCCTACTAGAAGAAAAAGGCATGACCTATGATCAATTTATTTTAGATTTATTAAATATTAATGAAAAAGGGGTAAAATCCTATTTTTATAATACTGCGCCAAAAGCAGATCAAAATACATCTAAAAAAAGAGGATTATTCAAACGCATGTTTAGCTAATTCTGAACAACTTTTTAACTTCTAGATTAAAAATAGTAGGAACTTATTGAAAAAAAAGTATTTTTGTTAAAATATTTTTTAATAAACACTAAATAAGCCTCCTATGGATGACTTAGAATTTATACCTGTCGAAAGAGAAATAAATCTGATGGCTGGTAAAGCGATGGTTTACAAATTAACTCCTGAGGGTATTATTGACTATGTAAATGATTACTTTGTAGAAATTAGTGGTTATGAAGTACATGAAATTGTTGGGAAAAATTTAGAAACTTTAAAAAATAAAGATTTACCCACAATTATCTATAATTTGATTCTTGAACACATAGCAACTAATAAAAACTTAAATATTATTCTTAAAGGCCAAGCTAAAGATGGTCGTACTTATTGGTATATTACAAATCTTGAATCTAAAAAAGATAAAAATGGTGATTTAACTGCAACCATTATCAGTAGAACAGCTGCTCCTAGAGAAGTGATTCCTGAAATGGAAAAATTTTATCAAAAATTACTAAAAATTGAACAACATTCAAGTTTGGATATTGCTATGACTTATTTTGATGGTTTTATTGAAGAGGTAGGAATGTCATTTAATGACTATACTACAAGCCTAATAAAAAGCTATAATACACCGCAAGCATTATCATCATCCCAATCTCAACAATTCGCTCAACCTGAAAAGAAAAAATCTCTAATGGGAAAATTGTTTGGGAATTAAACTTATTTTTTTAAAATATTATTCTCTTTTACAATATCAGCCAATAGTTGAGAAGGGTCAATTATAACTTCTTTTATTTTTTTTGATACTTCAAATGTATAAGTTGGATATGCCCACCCCCAATCTGATAATATAGTAGCATTGGTTGGTTTTTCTCCTCGCATAAGATTTAGTGGAATATAAAATAACTCTTTACTTCCATCAATGTACAATACTTCTAGATCAATGGGCATGGGTATACGACCAATACGTTCTAAAACTATAGTTTGTCCAATTATTCTATTAATCCCATAATCAATAGTATGCGTTGTTTGTGTAAACTCATTTAAATACCAATCTAATTCTAAATCTGATACTTTTTCGGCTATTCGAATAAAATCATTAGGGTTAGGATGCTTCCCCGCCCATTGTTTATAGTATTCTTTTATCGACTTTTCTAAATTTCCCCAGCCTATAACATAACCTAATTGAGCTAAAAATACGCTCCCCTTGTCATAAGCACTAATTCCATAAGACAAATTTGTACTATATCGGTCTGAATGTGTTACTAGGGCTTCTTCTTGACCAGTACTCACCATATAATAATAGTAATTATAAGGGCTTTCAAAAATAAATTCCTTTTTGTTATGCATAATTTTATCAGATGCTATCGCTTCAACAAAGGAAGTAAAGCCTTCATCCATCCATTCATATTTATTTTCATTTGTGGCCAAAGCAAATTGAAACCACGCATGCCCCATTTCGTGCATCATTGTACCTACTAAACTCAAATAATTTCTGTCTCCTGTAATTAAAGTACACATGGCATATTCCATACCACCATCACCACCTTGAATAATAGAATATTGATCATAATCGTATTCACCTATATAATCGTTATAAAACTCCATAGTTTGCACAGCAATCGGTTGCATTTTTTTCCAATTTTGTTGTGTTTCTTGTTCATCCTTATATAAAAAATGTAAAACCGTTCCATTATTCAGTTTCTGTGTGTCGTGCACAAAATTAACATCTGCTACCCACGTAAAATCATGTACATTAGGTGCTTTAAAATTCCAAATTAAAGTATTACTTTTAGGTAATTTGAGTGGTAATTTTGGGTTTTCATAGCCAAAACCAACCTCTTGAGGATTTTGTACATAACCTGTTCCTCCCAACATATAATTTTTATCAATATGTATTGTAACGTCAAAATCTCCCCAAACGCCATAAAATTCTCTAGCAATATAAGGATCGGCATGCCAACCTTCAAAATCATATTCAACCATCTTAGGGTACCATTGGGTCATTGATAATGCTACACCACATTTATTATTGCGTCCACTACGACGAATTTGTACTGGTACTTGCCCTAAAAAATTCATATCAAAAACAACCTTTTCACCTTGTTTGATAGGGTTATTTAAAGTTACTTCTAAAATTGTTCCTTCAACTTTATACGAAATAGGAATCCCATTTTGATTTAATGATTGTACTTTAATAAATCCTATTTCATCTGCTTGTAACTTACTAATTTTACTTTCAAATACAGGGTTTTCTCTCGTTCCAATATTTGTAACCATTCTTCTGTCGGGATCTTGAATGGTCTTCAATCTTGCATCCATTTCAGAACCTGGTTGAAAAGCATTAAAATAAAGATGATAAAAAACCTTGTTTAAGATATCGGGTGAATTATTGGTATAAACTAATTTTTGTTTCCCTTCATATTGAAAATTTTCGACATCCATTGTAATGTCCATTGTATAATCAACATGCTGTTGCCAATATCTGGAAGTTGATGTGGAAAGAACTGTTTTATTTTGTGTCTGAGCAATAGAACAGCTTGTGAAAAATAATACTAATAAAGTTGTCAAAAAATAAATACGCATAATTATAAAAAATCATTTGAGTTTGCAATTTAGAAAAATATGTACATCAATGATAAATTATAACACTTATAGGCTAGTAAAATTTTGTTAAAACTAAACCATCAAGTTACAACCTCTAATGTCTGAATGGTCAAAACGACCTAGTATTTCAAATTTTTCATTTGGGTGTATTCTCCCTAAATCTTGAGTGGCAATAAATGAACACGAATTAATATTTGCCAAATCTATCACATTTATGCCACCACTTTTACCATCAGGTAGCATTGTGAATGAATCTTCTACTTCTCGAATAAGTATTTTCATCCAAGGTGGTGTTTGATATACTAAATTGCCTAACGAATAAGCTTGACTAAGCAGCTCTGTCATACCATATTCTGAATAAATTTCAGACACACCAAACCCTTTTTTAAGTACTTCGTGTAATTCGCTTTTTATCATTTCCTTACGACGACCTTTCATCCCACCAGTCTCCATAATCATTGTGTTTTTCAATTGAAATTGTCGCCTTTCTATAAGATCTAAAAGTGCATAAGAAACACCTATTAACAATACTTTTTTTTCTTCTTTATCTAACTTTATAAGCTTATTCATTAAGTCATCAAGATTGTTTAGATAAAACCCACTATCTTTATTTTTGGTTTGCTCTATTAAATCAGAAACCATATAAACCAATGAGGAATTTCCCTGTTCTAAATAAGAGGGTAACAAAGCCAAAATAGTATAGTCTTGAGGGTCTCCAAAAAAGTATTGAAAGCCTTTCCTAAAAGCAATTTTATATAAAGCTATATCGGCAACTAAATGTTTACTACGCTCCATGCCTGTTGTACCACTACTTAAAAAAGTTTTTTGTGGAGTTTGCTCTTCGATAATAATTTTGTGTATCTTAAAAAAAGATATAGGTAGAAAAGGGATTTTCTCTAAAGAATCAACAGCCTTCACATCACAAGCTATTCTTTCAATATATTCCTTATAAATAAGATTGTTTTCTGCTTGATAACGAAAGATTTCAAGTGCTTTTTTTATAAAAGTACCTGAATTTATTTCCGAGAGAGAGAGTTTTGGTTTCATATCTAACTTTCTGTCGTCAAAGATACATCAATCAATTCTTTCTATACCGACTAAGTTTTAAACTAAAAAAGTGCAATGAACATTGCTGAACATTGCACTCATTTCTATGAAATCAATCTGAATCTAATCTAGATTCAGCAATTCTAAATAAAAAAAAGAATTGCTGAATTTATGTTTAAGTAAAAATTATTTGAGTTCTGTCACCATCGCTCATTTCATAAAATTTTCCAATAGTTATAATATCTATAACATCTTCCCAAAGGTCATCCTTTTCAAGACCAAACATTTCTGCGGCCAATTTACAAGCATATACTTCACCACCACCAGCAGTATACATCTCTAAAAATTCACTTACTGGAGGTACATCAAGTTTAGCCATTCCTTGTTTCATCATTGCAGAGACACCTGCTTCTACACCTGGAATTGTTCCCAATAAAGTAGGAAAAGGTAAACCACCTGGCATACGCATTGCAGGATTACCAACAGTTGCGGTATGTAATTTGTCCATATATTTTTTAGTGATACCATCTAAACCAAAAAATGTGAAAAATAATTTGGCTTCTATACCTTCCATTACAGCACCATTGGCCATAATTAATGCAGCATATACATCTTCAAGATTTCCTTTAGCACATATAATACATACTTTTTCTAAAGGTTTTTTTTCATTTTTATCCATAATAAATGTTTTAATAATTATACAATACTCAAATTTTTAATTCACTGTAAAAACAATTCCATTTAAACACAACTTGTTGGTTTAGGGAGTCCAGCATGTTTTGATGATAATTTTAAAGGCCCTTTTGGGAAAAGTTTATAAAATTCTTTAATAGTTACAACACCCGATTTTCCAACTCTTCTAATTGTCAATGCGTCACCAGCATTATAAGTATCTCTTAAAAATTTCAAAACTTCTAAGTGTTTATCGGTTAATTCTAAATCGTCAATTTTTGCGAGTTCTTTAGCAACCTCTTCGTTCCATTGAGATGAGTCAGTTAAGTATCCTTCATCATCTAAGTTTACGTTAATTCCTGCAATATTTAAATCTTTCATATTTATAAAGTTTAGTATATTAATTATTTGTGTTTTCTGTAGTTTTTGACATATTTTTCATAAATGTTATTCCAAATCCGATAGCTTTTTTCATTTCTGGACTATTCATTTCTTTAAGTAAACGCCATATCGAATAAGAAGGAATATCTTCTGTCTCAATACTAGCATACATATGAACTGCATTATCTATTGATTTAAGCATATTAGGTTGTGTTATATCTTTAACTGTATGTAGTATTAACATAACATTTTCAGCTAAATCTTTCATGTCTTGTGGCGTTAAACCTTCAACAATATTATCTATAACGGGTCCAAAATCTTTAATCAATTCGAAATAACCTTTTTGTTCTAAAACAGCCAGTTTTTTAGTGAAATCTATGATGGCTTCATTAGCCATAGGACCTATTTCTTTAGTAAGATCGATTACCATTTCGAAAGTATTCATCACTACTTTGAAATTCTCAATATTTCTTAAAAAAGAGATCATCAAATCTGTTACTTCTGCTGGATCTATTTCAACCTGTCTTTTGTCTAGTTCTTCAACAGCTGTGTCGTAAAAATCTTTACCAATTATACCCAAATCACCAGCCAAATCTTCAACAACACTTGTGTTGAGGCGCTGTTTGTTTACATACTCAAGTAGTAAATCAATTTTATTTTCTAAGGCATCTAACCTATCATTTATTTGTTTTTCTTCCATGACTTTCACTTCAGCTTACTTGTTTTTTCTTCCCAGCCATCGTCATATTTGCCTCAATAGGTAACTCTTTACCTTTTAACAACATATGCCAGTATATCCATCTAAACAGAATTTTACCATAATGGTTAATTTTGGTATTCTTTAGTAAACCGAATGGTCCGATTCCTGGTAAAGGAAAGGTTCCTGGTAATGGTTCAGTGGTGTAATTAAAATCGATTAAAGCACCTTTTCCGTATCCTGTCTCAATGTAACAATTGGCGTGTCCATCAAACTTTGCTTTTAAAGGTCTTCCCTCCATAGCACTCAATAAATTCTCTGTCAATATTTCTGCTGCAAAATGCGCAACCGAACCTGCTTTAGAGGTAGGAATATTTGCAGCATCACCTAAAACAAAAATGTTATCAAAATCATCTGATTGTAGTGTATACTTATTTGTTTTTACAAAGTTCATATCGTCTCCCAATCCACTTCGTTCTACCATATCGTTACCTAGATTTACAGGAACAATAGTCAAAACATCAAAAGGTACTTCACGCTCATCATAAGAAACGAGTTTTTTGTTTTCATTATCGATACTTTCTATATAAAAATCGGCAACTATGTTAATGTTTTTTTCGACCATCAACTCACTTAACATTTTGGTAGCAACAGGCTTTGTAAAAGCACCTGACATAGGGGTTACGAAAGTAATATTCACTTTATCTCGAATACCTTTTTTTGTAAAATAAGCTTCTGCTAGAAAAACGAATTCTAGTGGAGCTACAGGACATTTAAAAGGTACTTCAGATATACACATTACTAAATCACCACCTTCCCAATCTTTAAATTTATTGTGTAATGCTACGGCGCCTTCTACTGTATAAAAATCAAAAATATCCTTATACCAAAGCTTATCTGTAAGTCCAGGGGTTTCCTCTGGTCTTGTCTGCGTACCAGTAGCTATAATTAAGAAATCATAATTTAATATTTTTCCTCCATTTAAGAGTACTTTGTTATTTTCACCATCTACCCTGTCAA
>JAUVBX010000030.1 GCA_030590985.1 Lutibacter sp.
ATGGTCGAGGTTCTGCACACAGAGGATTTGCTTTTGAAAGTAGTATTCATAGAAATCAAGGTGGTGTAGCTATGGAAGATCAGATGACAGGAGTTTCTTACTTAAAATCATTACCTTATGTAGATGCGAGTAGATTAGCAATGTACGGTTGGAGTTATGGTGGGTTTATGACTATTTCAATGCTTCTACATCATCCAGAAGTATTTACTACTGGTGTTGCAGGCGGTCCTGTAACAGATTGGAAATATTATGAAGTGATGTATGGTGAACGTTATATGGATACACCACAAGAGAATCCTGAAGGTTATAAAAACACAAGAGTTCATAACTATATAAAAAACCTAAAAGGAGATCTATTGATAATCCACGGTAGTATCGATGATACGGTAGTTCCGCAACACAGTATGACACTTTTAAAAGAAGCAGTTGAAAATGAAGTACAAATAGATTTCTTCACTTATCCGATGCACCCGCATAATGTACGTGGTAAAGATCGTGTTCATCTGATGGGTAAAGTATTAAACTACGTTATAAAAAATAATCAATAAAAAAAAGTAAAGATGTACAATTTTACATCTTAATTTATAAACTAGAATCTGTTACTAAATGAATTTTTTAAGTATAAATTGGAATCCATCGCCTGTCTTATTTGAATTGGGACCATTGGCTATACGATATTATAGTTTGATGTTTGTTCTTGCCTTTTTATTAGGAATTTATCTATCGAAGAAATTATATAAAAATGATAATGTTTCTATTGAGTTAGTAGATTCACTTTTTGTTTATACAGCGATAGCAATTTTATTGGGAGCGCGATTAGGAGATGTGTTTTTCTATAGCTGGGATTATTATAAAGATCATTTATTAGAGATCTTATTGCCTGTTAAATTTAATCCCTTTAGGTTTACTGGTTTTATGGGGCTAGCCAGTCATGGTGCAGCGATTGGAGTGATCGTAGCTATATTTTTATTTCAAAAGAAAAAATTACCAGAAAAGTCGATACTTTGGATATTAGATAGAGTAGCAGTGGTCGCAGCAATAGGTGGTGCTTTTGTACGTATTGGAAATTTGATGAATTCTGAAATTATTGGAAAATATACAGGAACAGATTATGGCATTATATTTCAACAATTAGGAGATACAGCCCCCAGACATCCAACACAAATCTATGAAGCCTTTAGCTATTTCCTTATTTTCTTAATTCTTTGGTTTATTTATTGGAAGACTGAAAAACGTAAAAAAGAGGGTTATCTCTTTGGTGTTTTTATGATCTTAATCTGGGCAGTACGTTTTGTGATAGAATTCTTCAAAGAAGCTCAAGAAGCAGATAGAGCTGAGTGGATGTTAAATACGGGTCAATGGTTGAGCATTCCATTGATTTTAGTTGGGTTCTATTTTATTTTTCGGAAAGCTAAATAATATCTTTGATTAACTCAGAAGGTCTAGCTAAAACAGCTTTGTCACCATTAACTATAATGGGTCTTTCTATAAGTTTAGGATAGCTTATCATGGCTTCAATAACTTCGTTGTCTGAAAGCTCTTTGTCTTTAAAGTTTTCTCTCCAAATAATTTCTTTGGTTCGAACGAGTTCAATTGGTTTAATACCAATTTTTTTAATAATGGCTTTGAGTTCGGTTTTTGTTGGAGGAGTGTTTAAGTATTTTATAATTTCAAAATCAACTTTTGCATTTTCTAAAACAGCCAAGCCTTCACGGCTTTTACTACATCTTGGGTTGTGGTATATTTTTATCATAATTTATTTTTATACTAATAACTGAGATTAATATGTAGTGTGTACTATTTTTATTTGATGTTTACTGTTTTTAAGGATTTACAATTACCCATTCTCCTCTATTTATTAAAGGTATAGCTTGTTTGTATTTCACCTCTTTATTGACTCCAGTTGTCACATTTTTAATAGTAACGCGCTCATTTCTACCAATTTTACGTTCTGTTCTTACAATGGTTTCTGTTACCGTTTGTTCTTGTGTTCTATTTGCTTGAGCAGCACCATGATCAAATTCGGCTTTACTCAAATTTACTTTTTCTCTTTTTTGCTCTCTTGCTTGTTGAACCTGATCTGTACTTTGGTTTGGTAATTCTCCTTTAAACAAGAAGGATACTACCTCTTTATTAGTATCATCAACTATGGTTTTGAAAAGTTCAAAAGCTTCAAATTTGTAGATAAGCAAAGGATCTTTTTGTTCGTAAGTTGCATTTTGCACATAGGTTTTTAATTCATCCATTCTGCGTAAATGTTCTTTCCAATTATCATCAATGATGGCTAGTGTAATATTTTTTTCAAAATCTGATACCAACTGTTGTCCTTTGGTTTCGTAGGCAGCTTTTAAATTGGTGATGATATTAAGATTTTTTATACCATCAGTAAATGGTACAGAAATATTTTCATATTTATCTCCTTCCTTTTCATATACATTTTTGATTACGGGAAATGCTATTTCGGCATTTCTTTCAATTTTATCTTGATAATGCTTTTCAATCGTATCATAAAGTAAATTAGTCAAATCATTTTCTGACATACTTTTAAATTCTTCTGAACTAACGGGAGATGTAGTTGATGAAAACTTGATAAGTTCCATTTCAAAACCTTCAAAATCATCTCTTGGTTTGAATTCTTGTACAACAGATAAACAAGTATCATAAATCATGTTTACAATATCAACCTGAAGGCGTTTACCATCTAATGCATGACGTCTTCGTTTATAGACCACCTCACGTTGGGCATTCATGATATCATCATATTCCAAAAGACGTTTTCTAATTCCGAAGTTATTTTCTTCTACTTTCTTTTGGGCTCTTTCAATAGATTTAGAGATCATACCATGTTGAATGACTTCTCCTTCTTTTAAGCCCATTCGGTCCATCATTTTTGCGATTCGTTCTGAACCAAAGAGACGCATTAGATTGTCATCTAAAGCCACAAAAAACTGAGAAGAACCTGGGTCTCCTTGTCGTCCAGCTCGACCACGTAATTGTCTATCTACACGACGTGAATCGTGTCTTTCTGTACCTACAATAGCCAATCCGCCGGCTTCTTTTACGGCATCAGAAAGTTTAATATCAGTTCCACGACCTGCCATATTTGTTGCAATAGTTACCACACCAGGATTACCTGCTTCAGCAACAATATCTGCTTCTCTTTTGTGTAGTTTGGCATTTAAAACGTTGTGTTTTATTTTTCTGATGTTGAGCATTCTGCTTAATAACTCCGAAATTTCTACAGAGGTAGTACCGACAAGAACTGGACGTTTTAGTTTAACTAAGGTTTCAATCTCATCAATAACGGCGTTGTATTTTTCTCGTTTTGTTTTAAAAACTAGATCATCACGGTCGTCACGTAATAAGGGTCTATTTGGTGGGATTTCAATTACATCTAATTTATAAATCTCCCAAAACTCACCAGCTTCTGTTATCGCTGTACCCGTCATACCAGATAATTTTCGGTACATACGAAAATAATTCTGAAGGGTAATAGTTGCAAAAGTTTGTGTAGCATCTTCGATTTTTACGTTCTCTTTTGCTTCAATAGCTTGGTGTAGGCCATCTGAATACCGCCTTCCTTCCATTACACGACCTGTTTGTTCATCGACAATCATAATCTTGTCTTCCATGATGACATATTCTACATCTTTTTCAAATAAGGTATACGCTTTTAACAATTGATTCATGGTGTGAATTCGTTCACTTTTCATTGAATACTCACGAAACATTTCCTCTTTTTGAGTCAACTTTTCTTCATCAGTTGCATCACTTTTATCAATATAACCAATTTCTGTACTAATATCAGGAAGTACAAAAAAATCTTTATCACCACCTTTTCCTGAGAGTGTTTCTATACCTTTATCGGTAAGCTCTATGGAATTATTTTTTTCATCGATAACAAATAATAAATCTTTATCGACTTTTGGCATCTCACGGTTATTGTCTTGCATATAAAAATTTTCAGTTTTTTGCAATAACTGCTTGATTCCTTCTTGGGTTAAAAACTTTATTAAGGCTTTATTTTTTGGTAATCCACGATACACGCGTAACAACAGGAAGCCACCTTCTTCTGTTTTACCTTCTTTTATCAATTTTTTCGCATCAGCTAATACAGCGCTAAGGTGTCGTGATTGTGTGTTGACTAAACTATCTATACTTGGTTTTAACTCATTAAATTCGTGACGATCACCTTGAGGTATAGCACCCGAAATTATAAGAGGTGTTCTTGCATCATCTACCAAAACTGAATCCACTTCATCCACAATAGTGTAATTGTGAGGTCTTTGTACTAGATCGCTCATTGAATGAGCCATATTATCACGTAGATAATCAAAACCAAATTCGTTATTAGTACCGTAGGTAATATCTGAATTGTAAGCTTTTCTACGTGCAGCCGAGTTGGGTTGGTGGTGATCAATACAATCGATGGTTAAACCATGAAATTCAAATAATGGACCCATCCATGCAGTATCCCTTTTTGCTAGATAATCGTTGACAGTCACGACATGTACTCCTTTTCCAGGAAGTGCATTTAAATAGATTGGAAGTGTGGCTACTAATGTTTTACCTTCACCTGTCATCATTTCGGCAATTTTACCTTGATGTAAAACAGAGCCACCAATTAATTGAACATCATAGGGAATCATATCCCAAGTTATGGGTTTCCCCATGGCATCCCATGAGTTACTCCATATAGCTTTTGTATCATCTAGTTCAACATAGTCTTTTGCAGCTGATAACTCTCTATCGTAGGATGTAGCAGTTACTTCGACCTCTTTATTGTGAAAAAAACGAGCGGCTGTTTCTTTCATAACAGCAAAGGCTTCAGCCTGAATTTCGTTTAAGATCTTTTCACTTGCTTTGTAAGCATCATCATTTAATCGGTCAATTTTTTCGTAGAGACCTTCTTTTTCATCAATACCGACACTTTCAATTTGACTTTCAAGTTCATTTATTTGATCGTTGTATTCTTTAACACCTTCTTGAATACGTTGTTTAAACTCAATAGTTTTGCCACGTAGTTCATCATTTGAAAGTTGTGAAATTGAAGTATCAAAACTGTGTACTTCACCTACAATGGGCTGAAGTAGTTTTAAGTCTTTTTTCTTTTTATCACCTACGAAGGTTTTTAAAATGGAATCGATTATTTTCATTAGAATCTTATGTTTTCAGCAATATATCATTGATATATTTTGCTTTTATTTTAATATGATAAAAAATGTTATGTGTCAAAAGTAAGCAAAAAAAAAGCCTCAAATGAGACTTTTTTTACTTTTAAATGTTGTTTTTAATATTCATCCTCATTCCAAAGATAATCTTCTTTGGTGGGATAATCGGGCCAAATTTCTAAGATAGAGTCAAAAGCTTCTTCTTCATCATCTTCAATATCTTGTAAATTTTCTGCTACTTCTAAAGGTGCTCCAGTCCTAATTGCATAATCAATTAATTCATCTTTTGTGGCTGGCCAAGGTGCATCTGCTAAATAAGAAGCCAATTCTAATGTCCAATACATATTCTATTGTAAATTTTTAATTTTCTGCAAAAGTAATTTTTTTACTCAAAAAGTCAAGTGTTTTATGTTTTTTTTTTGAAATAAATATTTTAAAGAACTTGAACGTAATTTTTTTAGTCTTTGGGTATCCAAAGTATTTCTTTTACCTGCAAGTCTTTGGACAATTTTCGTGCCAATACAAATAAGTAGTCAGATAGACGGTTTAGGTAACCCAATATAATTTCATTAACATAGCTTTCTTCAGAAAGTTGCACTACTATACGTTCTGCTCTACGGCATATATTACGTGCAATATGACAATATGACACGGTAGTGTGTCCTCCTGGTAAGATGAAATGCGTCATAGGAGGTAGATCATCATTCATTTTATCTATTTCATTTTCTAAAAAGCTAATATGATTTGTATTAATCTTATCGATCTGTAGGCGTTCTTTGCCACTTTTTAATTTTTCTTTGTTAGGTGGAGTAGCCAATGTGCTTCCAATAACAAAAAGTTCATTTTGAATTTTTAATAAGCTATTCTTTATAATTTTATCAATAGATTGATCGCGTAATAATCCGATATATGAATTTAATTCGTCAATTGTACCATAAGCTTCTACTCGAATATGATATTTAGGAACTCTTTCACCTCCAAACAATGAAGTTTTGCCTTTATCGCCTGTTTTTGTGTATATTTTCATGTATTTTGTACTGTGTTTAATTATATTTCAAAACAAAATTTTGTTTGGTTTGTTCTTTTCTAAAAAACACCAAACCTATGTGGAATAAGTCGATTGTTAGGGTAACTTTTGGGTGTTTTTTTATAGTGCTCCAAGCTTTTTCCATATCTGATGACCAATGAATATCATCAAAGATAAGTAAAGTATCATTATGAGTACTTTGTAAACAATTTTCAAAATAATTGATTGTGGCATTCTTTTGATGATTACCGTCAAAATAAATTAGATCGAAAGAGTTATCTTGGTAGATGTTAGGTAATATACTCGAAAATTCTCCAACTTCTATTGAAATGTTTTTAAGTTGATGTTTGTTAAGATACAATTTTGCTTTTGTGGCTGTTATGGGACAACCTTCAATACTTGTAATTTTTGAATGAGGAGCAATAATGCTCATTGCTGCGGTAGCTATACCTAAAGATGTTCCTAATTCTAAAATTTTATTGGGTTTATAATAGCTAATTATTTTTTGTAGAAGTTTGGCTTTGGTTTTGCTGATTCCTGCGTACTTGGCAATGTCACTAACTTTTCTTTGATTAGAATTAAAGACTTTTGAACCAGCTCCAAAATCGGATACTTCAATGATCTCTTCATTATCTAATAACCCCTTACGAAAAGTATTTAATTTTTGAGAATATTCGAAAGGAATTGACGACTCTAGGCCTTTTGTTACAAAATCATATACAAAAGGTGAGTGAATACTGTATTTAGATTTTGATAAAAACAAATACTTTATATAGGCAAATATTAAATGCCACATATTGTTGGAAAATTTGATTTATAAGCTAATATTAGCTTCTCTAGAACACAAAACTACATTATAAATTCAATAATTCGTGTTAAACACTTATATTTGCTCCCTATTTATTAAGATTATGTTGCAAAAAATTAGTGTTATTCTGTTTGTGATTTTTACACTAGCCTCTTGTGTACCACACAAAAAAATTGTGTATTTTCAAGGAGAGTCATTAAGTGAAAATAAGATTAGAGAAATTAGCAATAAACCCTATCGTTTGCAGGTTGATGATATATTACGAATTGATATCAAAGCACCTAATAAAGAAATGGTGAGTGTTTTTGAAAATGTTTCTAATGATAGAAATAATGGACAGGTTAGAGAAGGCTCGCTCTATTTTTCAGGTTATTCAGTAAATAAGCAGGGTTTTATTACAATGCCTTATTTAGACAAAATAAATGTTTTAGGTTATACTACTGAAGAAGTTTCGGATAAAATATCTGATGGCTTAGGGAAGTATTTTAAGAATATGTCTGATGTTTTTGTTTCTGTTAAGCTTGCAGGAGTTAAATATACCATTATAGGAGAAGTAGGCTCAACAGGTAGTAAAGTGTTATTTCAAAATACAGTAAATATTATTGAAGCTGTTGCAAATGCGGGTGATATAAGTTTAACTGGTGATAAAACCAATGTTGAAATAATTCGTATGGGTGTTGATGGAGTTAAAAAATTTAATGTGGATCTTACCAATATGACTGCTTTTAACTCTGAGGTATTTTATATTCAACCAAATGATATAATTAATATTCTCCCGTTAAAACAAAAAACTTTGGGAACAGGTGTAATTGGGATACAGACTTTTTCGACTATTATGTCTGTGCTTTCTGTGTTAACGACTTCTTATTTATTGATTAAAACTTTATAATGGAAAACCAAAGTTCACCTTTTGATTTTAATGAATTTTCGGCATTAGATATAAAAGCCTTGCTGTTGAAAATACTTTCGTACTGGAAATGGTTTATTGTCAGTTTATTGGTTGCATATTTTGTGACTAAGTATATAAATGCTTACCAACAACGTATCTATTCACTAAAATCATTGATAACTGTAAAAGATGAACAGAATCCAATTTTTTCATCGAGTACAAACATAGCTTTTAATTGGGGAGGGCCTAGTGATAGAGTAGAAACGATTAAAACTATTTTACAATCACGCACTCACAATGAGAAAGTAGTGCAAGAGATGCAGTATTATATTGACTATTTACAAGAAGGGAAGTATAGAATGGAGGATATTTATGGACATATTCCTTTTAAAATAAATATCGACACAACACAATTTCAACTAATAAATACCTTAATTAAATTAGAGTTTTTATCAGAAAAAATGGTGAAGATGAGTATCGACTTTGGAGATAATCTGAATAGAAAGCTCTTAAACTACCACAGTGTAGAGCCTCGATTTTATTTAGTGCCGAATGAAAATTATTCACAAGAATTTTCGATAGGATTTATCCAAACAGATTTTTTGAGTTTTAATCTTAATTTATTTGGAAAACCGCAACTCAATAAGGAATATTTTATAAAATTTAAAGATTTTAATGAAACGGTTGGACATTATAGAGGTATAAAAGTTACAACAGCCAAAAAAGGAACATCTTTAATTGAATTGGGCTTAGAAGGTCCAAATAAAAATAGAATAGTTGATTATATAAACACGACAGTTAAAGTTCTTGAAAAAGATCAAATAGCAGCAAAAATTCGTTATGCAGTTAAGACTAAAGAGTATATTGATACGTTATTTGAAGCCATGTCTGGTAATCTTAGAACTATAGAAAAAGATTTGGGTGATTTTAAACAAAAACAAAATATTTATAATCTTTCAGCTGAAGGTTCCGCAATATTTAAAGATGCATTGCAATTAGATACTCAGACAGAACATTTACAAGATAGGTTAGATTATTTTAAAAGTCTAGAACAATATATTAAAAGTCATCGAAATTTTGATGTAAATACGGTACCTGTACCCGCCGTCCTAGAAATGGAAGACTCAAAAATTTCACAGAGTATAGGAGTTTTAGTGACAAAATATAAGATGAGAGAAACCTTATTACAAACTGTTACACCTGATTATCCTCCTTTAAAACAACTTGATTCTGATATTAAATTAGAACGAAATGCATTATTAGAAAATTTATCTATGCTGTATTTAGAAACCAAAAAAAGGTTATCAAAAGTAAAAAAGCGTTTAAAAACAAATCAATTTAAGTTAAGAAAATTACCTCAAAAAGAACAAAAATTAGTGAGTTTTGAACGTAGATATGCTATTACAGAACAAAATTATAACTATTTGAAGCAGAAAAGTTATGAAGCTGGAACTGCTATCGCTTCTAATGTATCTGATGTTAAAGTTATTGATACAGCTAAAGATACGGGGCAATCATTTTTTAAACCCAATAAGTCATTTAATACTTTAGTTGGATTCCTACTAGCTTTGGTTTTACCTCTAGTTTTCATTTTGATTAACGAGTTTTTTAATAATAAAATTCATACTGTAGAAGAAGTTGAAAATTCTTATAAAATTCCTATTCTTGGGGTAGTTGGAACAAAAAAAGAAAAAACAAATTTGGTTGTTTTTAATAATCCAAATTCTGCGATGTCTGAAGCTTATAGAGCTTTACGGTCTAATGTGCAATTTATGTTAAAACGTGGAGCTAAGTCTCATGTGTTATTAGTGACTTCATCAATAAGTAATGAGGGTAAAACATTAACTGCTATAAATTTAGCTAGTGTGTTTGCTTTGAGTGGTAAAAAAACTATTATAGTAGGTGTTGATTTAAGAAAACCTAAAATTGCTGAAGATTTTGATTTAAACAACAAACTTGGACTTGTTCATTATCTAATTAATCAAAAACAACCTGAGGATATTATTCAAAAAACAAAGTATGAAAATTTAGATGTTTTATTATCTGGTCCGGTGCCACCTAATCCTTCTGAGTTATTGTTAAGTGAAGCTACGCCTAAAATAATGGATTATTTAAGAGAAAAGTATGAGTATATTATTTTAGATGCTCCGCCTATTGGAGCCGTTTCAGATGCACAAGAACTTTTTCAATATGCAGATATAATCTTATATCTTATTCGTCAAGGACATACTGACAAAGGACTATTAAAAATGATTGAAACTAAATATAAACGAAAAGAGGTGGCTAATATTAGTTATGTATTAAATGACTTTACATTTAGTAAAAGACATGGTTACGGCTATGGTTATGGTGGTTATGGCTATGGTTACTACAACAAAGAAAAAGAACCTTTTTATAAGAGAATATTTAATAGAAAAAGTTAGTAATTATTCTTTTAATGATTATTATTTAATGATCCATTTATATACACCTTTTCAATTAAATTACTTCCAAAAGAATAAGGTATAAATGTATAAGAAGGAATTTCTTTTGTAATAAAAAAATTAGCTTTTTTACCGATTGTAATGCTACCTAGACTATCTTGTAGGTTCATTGCATAGGCACCGTTAATAGTTGCAGCGTTAATTGCTTCTTCAGGTGTCATTTTCATTTTAATACAAGCTGTTGCTACTACAAAATTCATATTTCCGCTTGGCGTAGAACCAGGGTTGTAGTCAGAAGCTAATGCTAAAGCTAAGTTCTCCTCAATTATTTTACGAGCAGGTGTATAAGGTATTCCTAGGAAAAAAGAACAGGAGGGAAGTGCCACTGGCATGGTATCAGTGTTTTGTAGATCTTGTAAATCTTCATCTGTTAATACTTCTAAATGATCAAGGCTAAGCGCATTATTTACAACACCAAGTTTAACGCCTCCAATGCTATTAAACTGGTTTACATGAATTTTTGGTATTAAACCATATTTTTTTGCAGCTTTTAGAATTCTTTCGGTTTGTAGAATATTAAAATAGCCTTTTTCACAAAAAACATCTACAAATTCTGCTAGTTGTTCTTGAGCAACTAATGGGAGCATTTCATTAATTATTAGGTCTACATAGCCATCTTTGTCATCTTTATACTCTAAAGGAAAAGCATGTGCTCCTAAAAATGTGGCCTTGATAGCAATTGGATAGTTTTGTTTGAGTTTTTTTATAACTCGTAACATTTTTATCTCAGCAGCAACACTCAATCCATAACCTGATTTAATTTCTACAGCTCCAGTTCCTAAACCGATTATTTCTTCGACTCGTCTACTTGCTTGTTTATATAAATCTGTTTCTGATGTTTCTTGAAGTTTTTTAGCTGAATTTAAAATCCCACCACCTTTTTGTGCAATCTCTTCGTATGTTAACCCTTTGATTTTATCAGAAAATTCATCTTCTCTATTACCAGAAAATACAATATGTGTGTGACTATCACACCAAGTGGGTAGAATCATTTTTCTGTCACAATCAATTATTTCATCAGCTTTATAATTATTTAAATCATCCATTCTACCATAGCTAGAAATCATATCGTCTTTAATAAGTAAATATGCATTTTCTAGTGTAGGAAGTGTATTCATATCCTTACCAGAAACTTTTTTGACGTTTTTGTCTCTAACTTGAACCAGTTCTTTAATATTGATAAAGAGTTTTTCCATTTTTATGTAAGTCGTATACTTTTAATCAGCTCTTCTCCTAAAGCCTCGTTTAAGATTTTAATAATTTTTTCTTTACCATAACTTAATTCTTCTCGCAGCACAGATGAATTCAAATAAACAATAAGTAAATCTCCTTTTAAAATAAGTTTATCAGTGTAACTAGCAACACCTTTTCCCATTTGCTTCACCCAAAGTTCTTCTATTGTTATTTGACGTAATCCTTTTGTAAGATTATTCTCTTTGATGAAAATTTTTATTAAATCTTCTATAGAATTTGATTCATTATGACGAATATTTTTTGCCACTATAGATTAAATATTTTATAGGTTTGATTTGTGTTTTTTACAACTTCTTCGGTACGTTCGTAATGGGTGTCGCTGATAAATATTTGTCCAAAATGTTCTTTGTGTACCATATCAATAAGTTTAGTAACTCTTTCGTCATCTAATTTATCAAAGATATCATCTAGTAATAAAATAGGTATTCGTTTAGATTGTTTTTTTACAATATCGAATTGTGCTAATTTTAAAGCAATTAAAAAAGATTTTTGTTGTCCTTGGCTACCAAATTTTTTAATAGGATGTCCATCTATTAAAAAGGATAAATCATCACGGTGAATACCCACACTTGTATATTGCAACACACGGTCTTTATTCAAATTTTGAACTAACAAATCAGTTAGGTTTTCATGTTGTATTTGAGATTTGTAACTTAAATCGATAGTTTCGTATCCATTAGAAATAGTTTGATAATGTTTTCTAAAAATAGGAATTATTTTTTCAATAAAATGCTTTCGTTTTGTATAGATTGGTGTAGCAAATTGACTGAGTTGTTTATTATATACATCTAAACTATCTGTATCAAATGTTCGATTTTTAGCAAAATATTTTAATAAGGCATTTCTTTGTGAGAGAACTTTATGATAATTAATTAAGTCTTGTAAATAAGCTTTATCCGATTGCGAAATAACGTGATCCATAAACTTGCGACGAGTTTCACTACCCTCTACAATAAGATCTCTATCAGCGGGAGATATTATAACTAATGGTATACTACCAATATGTTCAGAAAAACGTTCATAGGCTTTACCATTACGTTTTATAATCTTTTTTTGTCCTTTTTTGTAGCTACAAATAATGTGTTCTTTATAATCATTGTCAGTAAAATTTCCATCAATTACAAAGAATTCTTCTCCGTGTTTTACATTTTGTGAAGTAATAGGATTAAAATAACTTTTAGTTTGTGAAAGATGGTAAATGGCATCTAAGACATTTGTTTTGCCAACACCGTTATTGCCTACTATACAATTAATCTTAGCATCAAAATCAAAAGATTTAGCGGTAAAATTTTTGTAATTAATTAGTTGAATACTTCCTAAATGCACGTATATATTTGTTTATTGCAAAGATACTGTTTTAAGTTAGAATTTTAATGAGGGATATTGAAAGTGATGAGCTCATTGCTTTGAATCAAAATATTATAACTTTACCTGAAGAAGTATAAAAAACATTTCACCCAATAACATTTTACTATTCAGATAAAAAATGTAATTTTGCGCCTACTTAAATTTTACAGCAATGGCAGTATATAAAAAGAAAGATAAAATAGCAAAACAGTTACAGAGAGATCAAGCTAAAATTGATGCAAGTACAACTAAAGAAGTCTTTGAAGGTTTAGAGAGTGGTGCTAACAAAGCAGAGGAGTGGATATTAAAAAATCAAAAATCTTTACTAATAGTAATAGGTGTTATTGTAGTCGGTGTTTTTGGTTATATGGCTTATATGCGTTATGTGCAAGAACCAGCCGAAGCAAAAGCAGCCAATGAGTTGGCCTATCCAAGAGCTTATTTTGATAAAGCTCAAACCAATACAGTAATAACAGATTCTCTTTATACATTAGCATTAAACGGTGCAGATGGAAAATATGGTTTAGTAGAAATTGCTGATAAATATGGGAATACTAAAGCAGGAAATTTAGCAAAGTATTATGCGGGTATTGCTTACCTTAAAACGAATGATTATAAAAAAGGTATTGAATATTTAAGTGATTTCTCTTCTGATGATTTGTTGTCGCCTGCTGTTGCAAAAGGGGCTATTGGTGATGCTTTTGCTAACTTGGGGCAACTAGAAGATGCTTTTGAATATTATGAAGAAGCAGCATCATTAAATTCTAACGATTTTACAACACCAAAATTTTTAGATAAAGCTGCAGCAATAGCACTATCTATTGGTAAATACAAAAAAGCAGAAGAATTATATACACGTATTAAATTGGAATTTTCAAAATCAGATGAAGCAAAAGATATTGATGGGAAAATTAACCAAGCAAAATACGCTACAAAATAGGTTTTGATTATAATAAAATAAAAGAAAACCTCACTAAAAAGTGAGGTTTTTTTGTTTTCAGAGTAAGTTGTAAGGTGTTAGATTTGAAGTGTATAACACAGAGTTTGCAAAATTATTTTAAAGCCTTTATCAAAACGCTTACAGGATGTAAAGTGCTACGTTGTGTGCCATCTAAAATTTGATGACGACAACTAGTGCCTGCTGCAACACAAATAGCATTAGCATCTAAAGAACGAACAGCAGGAAAAACAGAATCTTCTCCTACTTGCATACTAAGTTTGTAATGCTCTTTTTCATAACCAAAAGCTCCTGCCATACCACAACAACCTGTATCTAGAATACTTACCTTATAATTTATAGGTAAGTTTAGCATGTTAAATGATGCATCCATGCCTTCTAAAGATTTTTGATGACAGTGACCGTGAATTTTTATTTCTAATGTTAGGTCAGTAAAATCATCTGAAGTGATAACTCCTTTTTGTATTTCTCTATCAAAAAATCCATCTATGGTATAGGTGTATTGTGCTACCTCTTTCGCTGCTACTTGATCATCTGCGAGTCGTATATACTCATCTTTAAAACTCAATATGGTAGAAGGTTCTATTCCAACTAATGGTAGTTTCATTGAAACTAAATCTTTAAAAATACCAACATTTTCGTCAGCAATTACTTTGACTTTATCTAATAATCCCTTTGAAATATAAGCTCTACCACTTTCAGCATGTGAAACGGTTTGTACTTCATATCCTAAACTCGTTAAGAGATTATAGGCATCTTGCCCTGTGGTAACATCGTAATAATTAGTATATTCGTCGATAAATAGAATGAGTTTGCCTTTGGATGGGTTGCTGGTAGGTTTCTGTTTTTTTAACCATCGTGAAAACGTAGTATTTGCTAATTTTGGGATACTACGTTCGGTAGCAATGCCTACTAGTTTTTTAACAGCGTTACTATTTAATAAAAAGTTGGTTACTCCAGGGACCAAACTTCCAAGTTTATTTAAAGAAGCATTATTGGCAAAAAGCATACTTCTAAAAGGCACTCCATTTTCTTTTTGATATTGGTATAAAAATTCTGCTTTTAATGAGGCTACATCTACATTGCTAGGACACTCTGAAGCACAAGCTTTACAACTTAAACACAAATCAAAAACATCATATAAGTCTTTGTGATTAAACTTATTAGGTTTGTCAGAATGAGTTAGAAATTCACGTAGGGCATTAGCTCTTGCCCGAGTTGTATCTTTTTCATTTCTTGTAGCTCTAAAACTAGGGCACATAGTACCACCACTTGAAGGTAATTTACGACAATCACCCGAACCATTGCATTTTTCAGCAGCTCGTAGAATACCCAAACTGTCAGAAAAGTTATATATCGTGTCTATTTCTGGTTCATCTCTATCAGGAGTGTAACGTAGATTTTCTACCATCGGTAAACTATCGATAATTTTACCTTTGTTAAAAATGTTATCAGGATCAAAAGTATATTTAATTTCTCGTAATAATTCATAGTTTTTTTCTCCAATCATATAAGGTAAAAAACTAGCTCTTACAATACCATCACCATGCTCTCCACTTAGACTTCCTTTATATCTTTTTACTAGATGGGCTACCTTTTCAGTGATTTCATGGAAAAGTTTTACATCTCCTGATTTTTTTAAATTAAGAATAGGACGTAAGTGTAGTTCACCAGCCCCTGCATGTGCATAATAAACAAAATCTTGTTTGTAAGGCTGCATAATACTTTCAAATTCATCTATATATTTTGGAAGATCTTCCAAAGCTACTGCCGTATCTTCTATGCACGCTACAGCTTTATTATCACCTATTATATTTCCTAATAAGCCAAGTCCTGCTGCACGAAGATTAGTGGCTTTGTTGACATCTTTTCCTTTTAGTTGAGGAAAAGCATACCCCATTTTATTATTTTTTAAATCTGTGATGAGATCATTTGCTAGTTTTTCAACTTCATTATTTGATTTAGCGGCAACTTCTAATAAAAGAACTGCTATAGGATCACCTTCAATAAAACTACGATTAATAGCTTGGGTTCGATTACTCTTGGTTTGATCTAAAATAACTTTGTCCATTAATTCGCACATATACAAATTATGCTTCATAGATACAACTACTGCTTTCATAGTTTCAGACATATCATTAAAATGAGCAGCAACAACAATGCTATGTTGTGGAGGTAATTCATCTAAATGGAGGGTAATTTCTGTGATAAAAGCAAGAGTTCCCTCACTTCCACTTAGTAATTTTGCTACATTAAAAGTTTTTTTAGAGTCAGAAAAGACATTAGAATCAATCAAAGTATCTATGGCGTAGCCGTTATTTCTACGATGAATAGTTTTTTTTGGAAATTCTTTGTTGATTTCATTTTGAATTTCTTTATCTGATAATCGTTGATAAAGTTTTTTATAAATTTTTCCTTCTAGGTTATTTTTTTTAATTTTTTCTTCTATTTCATTTTTTGATATATCTTTAAATACTACTTCTGTACCATCGCTTAATACTGTTTTTAATGCAATTACCTTATCTCTTGTAACACCATATTGAATTGAAGTAGTACCACTAGAATTATTCCCAACCATTCCAGCTATAGTGCACCTATTAGAAGTTGAGGTATTTGGACCAAAAAATAAACCATAAGGTTTTAAATAATCATTTAATTGATCTCTGATAACACCAGCTTGTACAACAATGGTTTTATTTTTATGGTCAAAATCTAAAATTTTGGTAAAGTGACGTGATATGTCAACTACAATACCATCGGTTACACATTGTCCTCCGAGTGATGTTCCCGCAGCACGAGGAGTAATAGTTAATTTATTATCACGTGCATAAGTAATAAGTTTCTGAATTTCATAAGTGCTTTTTGGATACGCCACGGCATAGGGTATTTGACGATATACAGATGCATCGGTGGCGTAAATTTTTTTAAGTAAATTATCGGTGTAAAATTCTGAGATGGGTAGCTTAGCCTCCATAAATTGAATAGTTAAAATTTAACTTTTATTGAAATAAAAACCAAATATTCTAATTATAAATGAAATATAGAATCTCCATATTTATCATTTCATTTTAGATGAAAATCTATTCAAAAATAAGAAATATTTAATAGGATTCTTTATTGGAGTACAACAAATTCAGAACGTCTATTTGCAAGGTGTTTTTCTTCAGTACATCTAATTCCTTTTTCGCATTCGTTCAATAGTTTCGTGTCTCCATAACCTTTTGCAATAATTCTTGAACTTTCTATACCTTTATTAATTAAGTAAGAAGCACATGCATCTGCTCTTTCTTGTGTAAGGGAAAGAATGAAATCTTTACTACCTCTACTGTCAGAATGAAATCCTATTTCTAATGAAATATTTTGATATTTGTTTAGGAGATCACTAACTATTTTTAATTGAAGGGCAGCTTCACTATTTATACTGATGTCATCTGGATAAAAAGTTATTGAATCGACTATAATTCTTTTTATTTTTTTCACTTCAACAAATTCTTTTATAGGATACATATCAAGTGTTACATTGTGTTTTTTAACACTTGTTCGTGAAGTAAAAATGAGTTTGGTGCTTTTTGTGAAATTTTCTACTGTTGAACTCAAAATGTAGCGGTCATTATCACATGGTAAATCAATAGTAAAATTTCCATTATTATCAGTACGAAGGGTGGTGACTACATCATTACGATCTTTAATATTCACAACAGCATTAGTAATAATTTCATCAGTTTCAATATTTACTACTCGACCAGAAACATGGTTGTTGCAAATATTTGCACTATCCTGAGAGAAAATAATTGAACTAACAAGAAAAAATGGAAGAAGAATGAAGTAACGCATAGTGGGGGTTGTTTTAGGGGTTAATAATACTACTCTCGCGTTTACAAAGTAGTCATTACAGGAGTAAAGATACAAAAAAATTATAAAACTAAAAATTCAGTACGTCTATTTGCTTTGTGCTCGGCTCTTGTGCATTTTACATCTGGAATACAGTGATTTAATAGTTGTGTACTTCCATATCCAATAGCTCCTAAACGTTCAGAGTCTATTCCTTTGTCAATTAAATAACTCAGAATAGTATCTGCTCGTTCTTGTGTCATTTTTAAATCATATTCTGCAATACCATTACTGTCGGTATGTACATTAACACTTATCTTAATTAAGGGGTATTTTTCCATAATACCCGCAACTTTATCTAGTTGTTTACTGGCCATTAAGGTGAATTCTAACTTATCCATTATAAAAGTAATTTCATCAACATCAAGTAATTTGTTAGGAGTTAGATATTTAAATTCTCTAATAGGATATAGTTTTATTTTCCAAATTTTGTCTTTTTGACTTTTTGTTGAAAATACGATTGTTGAGTTAATTGCAAAATTTTCAGCACGTGCTTTTATATTAAACCGTTTATTACATATTACACTAAAACTAAAACTGGCATCTTCAGCTGTTTGTTTTGAATCCAATAATTCCTCTCCATTATATAATTGTACAAATGCATTAGGTATAATTGTCCCAGTTTTAAAATCGATAACAATTCCAGAAAGTATTTGAGATTTCTCAATTTTAAGAGAATCAATAGGATTGATTTGAGAGTGAACATTTCTAGAAATAAAAAAAAGGATAAATAGAATAATTAATTTTTTCATAATTATATACCTTGTTTAATTTTTACCAGTATAAAAGTATATATAATTTTTAAAAGAATACAAAGATTTAGTTTAAGATTGTATTAAAGTTTTAAACAGACTTAATCAAAAGGAAGAAAATTTGTAATTATTATGAAGTATTTGTTTTTTTTCATAAATTTATGACCTCTTAATTAAAATAAATTTTACAATGGCCAAATATTTTGAAGTAA
>JAUVBX010000054.1 GCA_030590985.1 Lutibacter sp.
TGTATCTCAACATCAAGCGACCAATCACTAAAATGGTCTAGATGCTTACTAGTCATATCAATTGCCCCCACAACTTTCAACTTTTAACTTTTAACTTTTAACTAAAATGAAACTACCATACGCAGAACCCTATAAAATTAAAGTTGTAGAAAAATTATATCGTTCTACTCAAAAAGAACGCACACAATGGCTTAAAGATGCCAATTACAATTTGTTTAACCTTAAATCAGAACAGGTTTTTATTGACTGTCTAACCGATTCCGGTACTGGAGCTATGAGTGATCAACAATGGGCTGAAATGATGATTGGTGACGAAAGTTATGCAGGTTCTCGTTCGTTTGAAAAGCTTAAAAAAACTGTAAAACGAATTACTGGTTATAAATATTTTTTACCTACACACCAAGGTCGTGCTGCTGAAAATGTATTATTCTCTGCCTTAGTAAAAGAAGGAGATATTGTTCCTGGAAACTCCCATTTTGATACTACAAAAGGACATATCGAATTCCGAAAAGCACATGCAGTAGATTGTACCATAGATGAAGCTTTTGACACAAGTATCTATCATCCTTTTAAAGGAAATGTCGATTTAAACAAATTAGAAAAAGTATTTAAGGAAAATCCTAAAGAAAAAATTCCGTTTACTATTCTTACAATAACCTGTAATTCGGCTGGCGGACAACCTGTTTCTATGGAAAACACTAAAGCTGTTTCTGAATTGTGTAAAAAATATCATATTCCACTCTATTTTGATTCTGCTCGTTTTGCAGAAAATGCCTATTTCATCAAAAAACGTGAAAAAGGATATGAAAATAAAAGTATTAAAGAAATTGCCTTAGAAATATTTCAACTGGGAGATGGAATGACAATGAGTGCAAAAAAAGATGGCCTAGTAAACATGGGTGGTTTTATTGCCTTAAACGATGAAAAAGTTTACAAAGAAGCTACAGTTTTTAATATAATGTTCGAAGGTTTTATAACCTACGGCGGTATGAATGGTCGTGATATGGGCGCACTAGCAATTGGACTAGATGAAGCAACCGAATTTGACTATTTAGAAAGTCGTATAGAACAAGTAGCCTATCTTGGCCAACGTTTAGCAGATTTTGGAGTTCCAGTACAACAACCCTTTGGAGGCCATGCTATATTCTTAGATGCCAATAAATTTGTTCCAACAATTCCTAAAGAAGAATTTAGAGCTTGGTCATTAGCAATGGAACTATATATTGTTGGCGGTATTCGCGGCGTTGAAATTGGAACTATCTTGGCAGATCGGGATCCTGAAACTAGAGAAAATCGTTTTCCTGAGTTAGAATTCGTTCGGTTGGCCATTCCTCGTAGAACCTACACCAACCACCATATGGATTATATTGCAGTGGCTCTTAAAAATATTTTTAACACACGAGAAGAAGCTAGACATGGTTATAGAATTATTGATGAAGCACCAATCATGAGACATTTTACAGTTAAAATGGAAAAAATTTAATATATCTTATTTTAATTATTTTTTGATTAATTATTAAAACAAACTTCAACTAAAAGGTTTATTTATCTTTTATTTATAGGAAAATCATTATTATTCAGTCCTATTTTAAAGATATTTGGATTAGTTTTTAACTTTTTTATCAACTATTAATTTAAAATTGTTAATAACATTTTTTTACATTCCTGTTTCTCATTCATTTATGAAAACGCATTTTATTAATATTTGTAACAATAATTACATAAAAGACAATTTAATCTTTTACTTAAATAAAATGACAATTATCATGCTTATTTTTGCTCACATTTCGTTATATTTGTCCTAATTTAACTAAATCATTAATTAATTATTCACAAAATGAAAAAATCCAATTGGTTTATCAGAGCTTTTGTTGGGATTATGTTAGTAGCTATAGGTGCTACTGATGCAATGGCACAACAAACCCTCGACGATGTAAAAGAAGCACGTGGTCTGAATGACAATGATGTGCTGTCAGCAATTAAGACGTTCATGCCCCGCGGTGGTCGTGACGAGTATTTTTCTATTGTAGGTACTGGAAACTCAGGAACTATGATTGTTTACGGAATTCCATCAATGCGTATCTATAAATACGTGGGCGTATTTACTCCAGAACCATGGCAAGGTTATGGTTTTGATGATGAATCATCTTTAATGTTAAAAAAATCTTCTCTAGACAACAGAATTAGCACCTATGGAGATATGCGTTTTCCTGCTTTTTCTGAAAAAGATGGAAACTATGATGGGCACTTTGCCTTTTTCTCTGACGGTGCAAACTCTCGTATCGCACTTATGGGATTAGATGACTTTGAAACCAAACAAGTTTTATCTAACCCATTATACATAAGCACTTATCCAGGTGTTGCTGTAACTCAAAATACAGAGTACATTATCCAATCTAGTCAATATCCTGCACCATGGGATAACAAAACTACTTCTGAAATGAAATCTGGAGTTACTTTTTGGAAATTTGTGGAAGGTGAAGATATTCATAAAAGTAGAATGATTAAAGAAAAATCTTTTACACTTGAACTTCCACCTTATGCTTTAGACTTTTTTGATGCTGGAAAAAGCTCAAGTGATGGTCTTTTAGTTGGTTTGGCAGATAAAGATGGTAAAAGCTATGTATATGTTATAGATTATAACAAGTTAGCCAAAGCACCAAGCAAAAAAGTAAATGACTTTAATGTGGTATCTTTTGATGAAGCGAAAAAAAATAATGCAGTAGGATTTATTGAAATTCCTGCAACTGGTAAAATGCTTAGAGTATCTCCTAACGGAAAAAGCTTTTTAGTCCCTGCTGGAAACAATGTTATTGTTTTTGACTTTGCAAAAGTAAAATCAGCTCTTGCAAAAGGAGATGTTATTGCTTTAGCAGATGTACAAAAATCTAGTATTGCTATTGGTAAAGATGTTATTGATGTAGCTTTTGACCAACGTAAAAACACCGCTTATGCTTCTGCTCACGGTGATAGCAAAATAGTTCGATTTAACTACGAATCAGGAAAAACAGAAAATGAAATAAAATTAAGTTTTAAACCAAGTTTCTTAATGGTTCCTCAAGGAAATTCTGCTTCGCCTCACTCTAACTACTTAACAGTGGTTAATAAAGAAGCTTTGTATGATAACTATCCTAACGTAGGACCTATTCGTCCAAGTTTTCAACATCTAATCGACATTTCATCTGATGACATGTCTGATATTTATACAATGTCTTTACCTCAAGCTAACGTATATGGTTCAGTTGCCGTTTTACGAACAACTATCAAACCTATTATTCGTTACCCGTTAGGAACCAATACGCGTACAGGTGAGATTTCACGCTACAAAACAGTAGCTGGTCAAGAAAAAATTGAAAGAGAAGGAAATAGAGTTCACATATTTGGAACTTTAATTCGTTCACATATTACACCAGAAATCGTAACTGTTAATGAAGGTGATGTAGTAACATTCCACCTTACTAACTTAGAACGTGCTGAGGATGAAACACACGGGTTTACAGTTGATACGTATGGTGTTCACGGTAGTTTTGAACCTGGTAAAACAGCTTCAGTTACCTTTACAGCTAATAGACCTGGTGTATTCCCTTATTATTGTACAGAATTCTGTTCTGCACTACACCTTGAAATGGAAGGTATCTTATTGATTCGTCCTACAGGTTATGTTGATATTGAACAAAAAGATGTAGTACTTACTGAAGAACAACAACTAGAGTACAAGAAATTATACGAAGAAAAATTAGTTGTTATTGATGAAACAGGTGCTATTATCGGTAGTGTTGTAGATTTTCTAAAAGAAAATAATTTTGGTGACTATCCTTATGTAGCCGCTTTAGTTACTGATGCATTCGATCAATTAGATCAAGCTAAATCATCACAAGAAAATCACGAAAAATATGCTAAAGAAGGTAAATACAAACAAGCTTTCTTATGGGCAGAGCAATACTGGCAATATCAAGTAAAAACAGCTGATGTTGGTTTACGTGCTAAGAAACTCTTAGAGGAAAAAATCAATAAATAATAAGGAGTAGTATTAATTATAAAACAAAATTTTCAAACAATGAAAAATTTATTAAATAAAAAATATGGCTCACTATTTATGATGGGTCTGTTTGTCATCACTTTAAGCTTACTTACAGTAAGTTGTGTTGACAAAGAAAAAGGTGGTGATGAATACGCCGGTGGAACTAATATTTCCGGAAAACCTTTCGGAAAAGAATCTTTTGGTGATGTTGTAGAACGTAGAGGACTAAATGCACATGACGTACTATCAGCTGCAAAAACGTATACTCCAGATAATATTGAAGATGAGTATGTAGCGGTAAACTCAGGTGGACAAGAGGGTAACTTACCTATGTATACCGTTCCTTCCATGCGTATGTTAAAATACGTACCGCTTAATACGCGTCAACCCTATACTGGTTTTGGGTATAGTGAAGAAACTATGGATTTGATTAAAACTGGTTTTATTGAAGGTCAAGAAATTTTATGGGCTGATACACATCATGTTGGTATGTCTGAAACTGATGGTGTTTATAATGGAAAATGGGGTGTGATTAATGATAAAGCAAATCCAAGATTATTTGTTTTTGATTTAAAAGACTGGCAAGGGAAGCAAACTGTAAACAGTCCGATTTATCGTTCTAACCACGGTGGATGTTTCTTTACACCTGACTCTCGTTACTTTATGGAAGCTGCACAATATCCAGCTCCTTTAGATTGGAAATACCATGAATTGAGTGAAGCTAACTTTGAAAAATACTGGAGAGGTGGGGTAACCTACTGGCGTTTTGACAATGATAAAGGTAAAATTATTGAAAAAGAATCTTTTACTTTTGAATTTCCTCCTTATACGCAAGATTTATCAGATGCTGGTAAATTAGATTCTTATGGTTGGGGTTTCACAAACTCATTTTGTACAGAAATGTATTATGGTGGAATCGAAAGTGGTCGTCCTCCATTTGAGGCAGGGTGTTCTTCTAGAGACGTTGATTACTTACATGTTACCAACTGGCTAAAAGCTGAAAAACTGTTAAAAAATGGGACGATCAAACCCATGATGGTTCGTGGTCATAGAGTTATTAAAATAGCAGATGCTGTTAAACACGATTTATTTTTCTTAATTCCAGAACCAAAATCACCACACGGTGTTGATGTTGATCCAACAGGTAAATATATTGTAGTTGCTGGTAAATTAGATTCTCATGCTTGGGTATACAAGTTTGATAAAATAATGGATGCTATTGATAATAGAAGATTTGAAGGTAAAGACAAATTCGGTATCAATATCATTAAATTAGAAGATGCTCTACACGGAAGTGTTGAGGTAGGTTTAGGTCCATTACACAATCAATATGATAGTAAAGAAGGCATAATTTACACCTCTATTTATGTTGATTCACGTATTACTAAATGGGATTATATCAACCTAAAAGTATTGGGTTATGTACCTTCTCATTATAATGTAGGTCACTTAGTGTCTGCATCAGGAGATACTCAAAAACCACATGGTAAATACTTAATTTCATTAAACAAATTATCTATTGACCGTTTTAACCCAGTAGGACCGTTGCATCCACAAAATCACCAGTTAATTGATATTAGTGGTGATGGAGATCCAACAGTAATTTATGATTTACCGTTACCAATGGGTGAACCTCATTACACCACTTTGGTTCGTCTTGATGAGTTTGAATCAGAGGAAATTTATCCTGTAGGTACTAATATCATTACAGACAAAAAATCAAAACATTTTACTGCTTTAGGTGCCGAAAAAACAACTGTAAGTGGTAAAAATGTACATGTATATGGTACCATAAATGATGGTAAAGTAACTCCAACAGACTTAAGCTTTAAACAAGGTCAAACGGTTTACTTACATTTCACAAACCATGGTCAAACAAAAGGAGATCATTATGTATATGAGATAGCATCTTATGACAAAATGTATGCCTTTGCTCCTGGTGAAACAGCCACAATTAAGTTTTTGGCTGAAAAATCAGGTATGTATCCTATTTTATTTGATGCTCAAAAAACGCCATCCAAACGTCAATTGTTAGGTTATATGGCTGTTGAATTTGATCTAATGGCAGATAATGATAGAGTGTTAGCGTATACAGATCGTATCAACTATGATATGAAAATACAATCCTTTAAACCATCAGCAATTGAGTTAGCAAACTTATTGCCAGGAGAATTAGAGTATCTAAACTATGGTTGTAGTGCTTGTCATAAATTTGGACAACCTTTTAATGGTCCAGACTTATTTATGGTTGACAAACGTAGAGATGATGTATGGCTAAAAGAATGGATTACTGATCCTGAATCTAAAATAAAAGATACTGATATTGAAGCTATGCGTCAAATGTACAAGTTAATGATGCCAAATCAAAATGTATCTGATGAAGATGCTGATAAGATTATTGCTTATTTAAAAGCTAAATCTGAACAGGTACTAAAAGAAATGGAATAAATTTTTTTAAAATGAAAAATAACTAATTTTTTTCCGAGTAAGAGTACTACACTCTTACTCGGTTTTTTTCCTAAAATCTAAAATAAATATTTATCTAATGGAAAATCAATCCAATAAATTTGGACTCCTATACAAACTATTCGGTGTAATAGGAGCTCTTTTGATTATTGCCGTATATTTTATGCCGATTTGGTGGGTAGCCCTTCAAAGTCATCAATATCCAAAATCAATGTATCCGAAAGGGATACGCATTGAGTTTAAATATGATGGTGTTTATAACGGATGTGAAGGTGTTAAAGAAAGAGCAGAAATTACAACTAATGAAGGAGCAGATTGTTTGATGGAAATGACCGCTATTAACCATTATATTGGTATGTATCCAATAGTACAAGGTACAAATAGTCGTGTATTTGAAGAACTAAAAGAGGGACAGATAAAACCAGTCCCCGAATACTATGTTTTTGACACTAAAAAAGATGCTAATGGCGAAGATGTTATTGATCCTAAAACAGGTAGTCCTAAACAAATAAATGTTACACCTCAATATTTAAAAGTACTGAATGGCATTTTAGTTTATTCAAAATATATTTTTGCATTGTTATTATTACTTTTAATTTATTTTATAGTAACACCTAAAAAACAAAATTCCATTTTTGCCTTTTTACCGGCCTTATTACCTTTCTATTTCCTTTTCCTATATATGTATTCCATGTATTGGTACGGACACCATTTAGATTTACATGGTGGAGGAGCATTTGCAGGTATTAAGCCATTTATGCCAACCATTTTTGGACATGGTAAAGTAGCTCAATTTGAAACAGTTGCCTATCCTTATTATGGATTCCTAGTAGATTTTATGGTATTTGTAGTTTTAATTTTTGCTATATTATTTAAAAGAAAATATATCGCATTACAAAATAAAAGTTAATTAAATAACTTATAAAATTCAACTGTCTCTTTAAATACTTTCATAATTAGTTAGTGTTTTTCCATACATTAGTTGATAATATATTAACACTTATTTATAGAGACAGTTTTTAACAAATCAATCTAACTAAAACAAATTTATTATTATGAGAAACTATTTCCTCATATTGATACTAATACTGCAATTAAGTGCTTTTTCACAAGAGAAAGCAGTAGAAACATTTGGTTTACTGACTGAAATTACTCCTTTTGAATCTGAAGAAAATCAAGTCTTCTTAAACACACTTCTTAAAAAACTTAAACCTGGTGATACACTTAAACTAAAACCCGGTTTTTACACGGGTCCAGCAACTGTAAAAGTTCCAAATGTAGTTATTGATGGGGGTGGAAAAGCAACAATATCAGGAATGGCTAATGAATCTGTCATCTATGTGAAAGCAGCTGGTGTTACCATTAAAAATTTACATATTACTAATTCTGGAGATTCTCCAGACCGTTTAGATGCCGGTGTAAAAATTTTGGAAGCAAACAATACACTCGTTCAAAATTGCCTTATTGAAGAGTGTTTATTTGGTGTTGATATTTTTAAATCTGATGGTGTTGTTGTTGAACACAATGACATAACCTCTATTTCAACCAAACCTTTAGCCTTAAAAGGTGATGCCATACGACTTTGGTATTCAACCAATAACAAAATACAATTTAACTATTGGCACGGTGTACGTGATATGGTCGTTTGGTATTCCTCTGGCAATCATTTTGAAGGTAATAAAGGTGTAGGAAATCGCTATAGTATTCACTTTATGTACGCACATAATAATCGCATTCATAAAAATGAGTTTTACAACAATTCTGTAGGTGTATTTCTGATGTATAGTGAACAAACTATACTATCTGAAAATTTAATTCAAGGTTCATTAGGTTCTACAGGTATGTGTTTAGGTTTAAAAGAGACCTCTTCAAATCAAATACTGAACAACCGATTTTTATATTCTGCTTATGGTATTCACTTTGATGTATCTCCGTTGTAACTGAAAAAATTAATACAGTAGTAGGTAATGAAATTGCTTTTTGTAATGTGGGAATGCTTTTTCACTCCGATTTAGAAGGAAATTGGATTTATGAAAATTATTTACACGACAATTTAACTCAGGTTTATACACGTGGTAAAACAGCAAATGGCAATAAGTTTGAAGGAAATTACTGGAGTGATTACCAAGGTTATGATAAAGATGAAGACAATATAGGTGATGTTCCTTATAGTTTATACAGTTATAGTGAACATCTTTGGGCATTTAACAAAAATATAAAATTCTTTTACGGAGCTCCAATTTTAGAAGTATTAGATTTTTTAGAAAGACTAGCTCCATTTTCTAAACCAAAATTTGTCCTGAGAGATAAAAAGCCTTTATATAAGTGGGAACATAATAAAGAACGAGAATATTAAATAACTTAATTAAGAATAATTGAATGTTAAATTTTAAATGTTGAATTTTCAACTTTACAAACTTTTAACTTTACAAACTTTTAACTTCAAAAGATATGGGACAATCAAAATCAGACATTAATAGGAGACAATTTCTAAGAAATGGTGCAGTAGCAGTGGTAGCTTTAAGTGCAGTTGGTGTTGGTGCTAATTATTTGAAAAAGTTAAACATTGAAAATGCTAAAACGCTTTTACGACCTCCTGGAGCTGTAGATGAAAGTGAATTCATCTATGCCTGTATTAAATGTGGACTTTGTGTGCAAATTTGCCCTATTGAAGCTATAAAGTTAGCTGGTATTTCAGATGGATTATCTTATGGAACACCTTACATCGATCCACGTGCACAAGCTTGTGATTTCTCATGCGATGCCATGCAATGTATAGAAACTTGCCCTACATCTGCATTAGATTTTATTCCTTTTAAAACAGCAGGTGAAGAGGCTTATGTAGCTTATAATAAAGCTAACCCAACTCCTGGACCAGACTATAACCCAATTGCTATTCAATCTAAAGCGATGAAAGCGCATACTAAAATGGGATTGGCTGTTATCAATGCTAAGACTTGTTTTGCAGTTGAAGGAAAAGGGTTTAAAGGGACTCCCAGAGAAGAAGGATTTGAAGGTGTTTATCGGTCTCCAAACCCTAAACTAAAAGAGCGAAAAGCAAGTCTAGTAAATGACCATCTGTTTAATAGTGAAATATGTAATTTATGTGTAACTGAATGTCCAATTGGTGATTCTGCTATTATTATGGAAACAAAAACTGGAATTGATGGCAAAGAACAATGGAGTCCAAAGATATTAGATGGATGTACAGGTTGTGGTGTGTGTGTGATGGTTTGTCCATCTACTCCTGACACTATTATTATTGAAAAATTAGAAACTGCCTAAATTCTTTACTGATGATAAATTTAAAAAAATTACAACCACTACCAGCCAAACGTAGAGAAGAAATGCCTAATTCTAAATTAGGAATCACTTTTAAAGAATGGAAAGCTAACAAGCCAAATAAAAATAAATGGCGTAACAAACGTTGGGCTGTATTACTTTTTTTTAATTTTTTATTTTGGGCATCTTTTGCTTTTGACATTGGGGTTTTAGAAGGTTCTCTAAGTGGCTCTCGTTTTTTTGGCATCTATTTAATGGATCCCTACAATGCCTTGCAAGAGATGTTTATTGCCAGTAGAACTGGATATTTCGCCATGTTAACAACCAATTTTTTTATTGGATTCTTTGTAATCTTAATGTTTTATTTCCTGATGGGAGGACGTACATTTTGTTCGTGGCTTTGCCCCTATCATTTTTTAGCTGAAAATGTTGAAAAATTACATAACTATTTGGTGAAAAAGAAAAAAATAAAAGAACATTCTTATAATATCGGAATAAAATACATCTTTTGGGTAGGCTTTTTATTATTGGCATTTTTTACAAAAACATTAGTTTTTGAAACCATAAATCCGGTTGGAATAATTTCAAGAGCTTTAATATATGGTCCCGGACTATTACTATTATGGATTGTTGTTTTGTTAATATTCGAAATAGTATATTCCAAACGTTTTTGGTGTCGTTATGTATGCCCGATTGGAGTAACATATAGCGTATTAAAAAAAGTATCACCCGTAGGTGTTGAGTTTGATTTAAGCAAATGTGGCCATTGTAGAGATTGTCAAGATGTTTGTTTAGTACCACACGAATTATGGTTTGTAAAACGTGGTGAAGCAACCAAAGAAATTCATTCAACAGGTGCCGATTGCACGAATTGCGGATTATGCGTAGATGTATGTTATGGAGATGCCTTAACACTAAAAATAAAAGGTTTTGATAAAATATTATAAACCTTAAGTAAAAATAAAGAGCTTATTAAGCTTAATAATAGAATAAAATCAACTAAAAACTAAATAAAAATGGAAAACTCAGAGACCTTAATATCGGTCAAACAGCTGACAAAATCCTTTAAAAAAACTACAGTAATTGAGAAACTGAGTCATGATTTTAAAGCTGGTGAACGTATCGCCTTAGTAGGGCAAAATGGTGCTGGAAAAACTACTTTAATACGTAGTATCTTAGGCTTATATAAATATGAAGGAAGCATAGATGTACTTGGTATGAACCCAAGAACAGAACGAGAAAAAATACTACATCATATCGGGTTTGTTCCGCAGATCCCACCTCCTATTAAGATGACAGTTGGTGAAATGTTGAAATTCTTCGGAACCTTAACCAATACCGATCAACAAAAGTTTATTGATATCAGTGAAAATTTAGGATTAGATGTACAAGCAAATATTGACAAACCTTTTATGAAATTATCGGGTGGAATGAAGCAAAA
>JAUVBX010000025.1 GCA_030590985.1 Lutibacter sp.
AGCTTGTGGCATAATTTCTTTTCCAAAATCCATGGTGTCAGGATTTTTCATCAAGTCGATCAAAAGTTTTCTATTGAAAACATAAATACCCATAGAAGCTAAGTACTTCCTACCTTCTTTTTCCATTTTAGAGCTAACTTTTGAGCTCCAATCGGGTAATAATTTAGCTGCAGGTTTTTCAATAAACGAACTGATAAAATTATTTTTATCTGTTTTTAAAATTCCAAAAGAAGTAGCATCTTTTGCCGTAACAGGTAATGTAGCAATTGAAATATCCGCTCCTTTTTTAATATGTTCATTTACCATCAATTCATAATCCATTTGATATAATTGATCTCCTGATAAGATTAAAAAATAATCAAAATCATAGTTTATAAAATGATGCATACTTTGGCGTACCGCATCGGCAGTTCCTTGAAACCAACCTTGATTTTCGGGAGTTTGTTCCGCTGCCAAAACATCGACAAAAGCAGAACTGAAATGACCAAAATGATAGGTGTTTTTAATATGTCTGTTTAATGATGCTGAATTAAACTGAGTTAAGACAAACATTCGTTTAATCCCCGAATTCAGACAATTAGAAATAGGAATATCAACTAATCTGTATTTTCCTGCAATTGGCACAGCAGGTTTTGATCTTGCTTCAGTTAACGGATATAATCTAGAACCTTGACCTCCTCCTAATATAATTGCTAATACTTTTTTGTTAATCATAATTTACCGATTTAGAGTTTTATACAAATTTATATACGTTTTTGCTGAAGTATCCCACGAATGGTTAATTTTCATAATGCTATTTCTTACTTTTTTAAATTTGGCAATATTTATATATAGTTCTTCTGCCCTTTTTATAGCATATACCATATCTGAAACACTTACATTTTGATGAACTATTCCAAAGCCTTTGTTATCAATATCTATTACCGTATCTTTTAATCCACCGATGTTTCTCACTACGGGAATGCTGCCATATCGCAATGCATACATTTGATTTAAGCCACAAGGTTCTACTCGTGATGGCATCAATAAAAAATCAGCTCCAGCATACATGATATGTGATAACTTTTCATCATAACCAATAAATGCATTGTAATTGCCTTTGTATTTTTCTTTAAGTGTTTCTAATTCTTTTTCTACTTCTCTATTTCCAGATCCTAATAAAAGAATTGAACTCTTATTTTCTTGTATAATTAGATTAAAAGTCTTTGGTAATAATTCAGCTCCTTTTTCACCTACTAATCGACCTATAAAAACAAATAGTGGTTTTTTATTATCTAAATTAAATCGTTTACACAAGTAATTTTTATTTGCTTTTTTACCTGATTGCACACTACTTATCTTATAATTTTTCTCAATATAAGGGTCTGTTTCTGGATTCCAAACATCTGTATCAATCCCGTTTAAAACACCAACACATTTAGCACTTTCATGTTGTAAAAGTGATTCCAAACCGTTGGCTTCCTTTTTAAGTTCCTCCATATAACTTGGGGAAACAGTAGTAACTCGCCAAGCACATTTTATTGCTGTAGCTAATGGATTTATTTGCTGATCCCAGTCTAACAAACCAGCATTAGCCATATCAAATTTCGGAATTAAAGACAATTTATCATAAGAAAACCAACCTTGATATTGCGCATTGTGAATGGTCAAAACAGTTGGAATATGCTGTAGTTTTTTGTACTTTACAGATTGCGTCATCATAAAAGGAATAAGTCCTATATGATGATCGTGGCAATGGACTATTGTAGGTTTATTTTTTAAGCTTAGCATCCAATCTAAAACTGCAATTTGAAAAGCAAGAAAACGATCTGTGTCATCAGTAGAATACACATAATCTGTAAACAAAAGCTCTGGAATTGCAACAAAAAAAATTTCAAAACCTAATTTTTTATTATTGAGTGTTTTAATTTCAAAAGAAAAAGATTGATTTCCTAAATCTAATTTAGCTGTATAAATAGTTATAAACCTATTATTTTGCGTAAATGCATTATCGTAAAAAGGCATCACCACTTGTGAGGAAATTTCTTGGTTGTTTTGGTATTTTGGGAGTGCACCAACCACATCTGCTAATCCACCGACTTTAGCAATTGGATAACATTCTGCACTGATATGTAGGATTTTCATTTGTTTATGGTTTTACCGCTAAGACGCTAAGAAAAACTAATCTCTATTTTTGAGTATAATGACTCAAGAAACAAAGTTAGCTAAATATTACTGGTTAAATATATATAATCGATAAACTTGTATTATCTATTTTGATTAACTTTTTTCATAACTGCTTAAAACAATGTATTTCGAAATTAAATCTAATTAAAAAAACCACAATATTATTTTAACATTGTGGTTTTATACCTAAAAATTAATTAATTCTTATTTCGCAATAATAAACTTAGCAAATTCAACAGTTTTATCTGTTCTAATTTTACAAATATAGATACCATTGGCTAAATTTGAAAGATTAATAGCACTTCTATTCTGATAAGAATTTACCTTTTTTATAATCTTTCCCGTTTGATTGAATATTTCAATTAAACTCAAATTAATAGCATCTTGTAAGTCAATATAAATTATATCTTGTGCAGGGTTTGGAAATATTTTAATTGGGTTTGTTGCTATATCAGTTACAGCCATCGAAGAATTACCTGGAAACGTAATATTATCAATCCAAGCTGCATCACTTCCATTTGAAACACTTACATCTTTAGAATATTCCCATTTCAAATTATATGAACCTATACTAGCTGAATAAGTTTCTTCTGACCATGTATCTTCACCAGACCACTCATCTTGTAGATTCCCGTTAATATAAAATTTTAGATAATCATAATTCGGTTCACTAGATACTTTTTTATAAAAAGAAATTGTACCAGCTACATCACAACTAAAATCGATAGAAATAGTCGATTTTTGACTATCACCAATATTTCCTGATTGTCCGCCGTAAGAACCATCTTGTGATTCCGTTGAACTTACAAACCAATCTTCATTACCGCTAAAATTCCAATTATGACTAAATTTATTTTGTTCAAAGCTAATCCGATCTGTTATGTTAAAACCTTGAAAACCACTAGTAGGAAAGGTTGTAGTATTTTGACCACTTGAAGAATCTCTTACAATAAGTCTATATTCAATTAAATCTCCTAAAGATAAATTAGCATAAGGAAAACTAGCAGAATAATTATTTTCTCCAGTATTTGTAAAATAAATATTGGTTTGTGAATTTCCATTAATCTTCCACTCTACAAAACTATTTGACGTATCAATGCCAATATTATCCTTTAATTCTGCTATAACTTGTGCGTATCCCCAAAGATTTTGATAATACTCTGCAATTATATTATGAATTATTTGTGGTGCTTCAGTATCAGTTTCTACTGAAAAGCTAAAATAAGTATTGGGAGCATCTTCAGGTAAACTCACTAATGCATTATCATTCTCTGCGGTTATATAATAATCGTAATTACCAGAAGATCCATTTCCAGGAATATTTGCAGTAAAGATGTCTACTCCTGACAGACTCATTACAATGTTGGTCCAAGCACCACCATCTACTCTATAATAAACTTTTGGTGATCCTGCTACTAAATCATAGTTACTTGTTACTTCTGCTGTAACTGTATATGGACCTGACAAATTTTCTGTATCACTTAGAGGTATAGACTCAATCTGTGGTAAAGCAAGGTATTGATAGGCGGCATAAATATCTATTATTCCCCACCCATAATAATTATTTGGATTACTTGCATTATTTGCAGACATTTTGAGTGCTTCAAAGATTTCCATATTACTCGCCATTGGCACCATTTCCCATAATAATGCTGCCGCACCAGCCGTTAAAGGACAAGAAAAAGAAGTTCCACTTGCTGTTGTATACGTATTACCAGAGGTATTGGCAACAACAACACCAGATCCCATAGCCATTACTTCTGGTTTTATTCTACCATCTGCTGTTGGCCCTACTGAACTAAAAGAACTTCTAGTACCATCAGAATTAACTGCACCAACAGCTAATACCTCATTTCCATCAGCAGGTGCACCAATAGTCGTAGTTCCTCCTCCTGAATTACCTGCAGAATTTACTACCAACACACCTAAACTAGCCATTATATCAGCTGCTATAGTAATAACAGCTGTATTACCATCCATATCTGAAGGATCGTAACCAGTACCATCATCAAAATAGATATAACCCAATGAAGTTGAAGTAATTTCTGCACCCAAAGCTTCTGCCCATTGTGCGCCAGCCACCCAATTATCTTCTTCTACTTGTGTTTCCGAATCAGTATTTTCTGTTTTAGCTAATAGATAACTAGCTCCATAAGCTGGACCAATTAACTGCCCTTCATAGAACCCTCCAATTGTACTTAATGTCATAGTTCCATGACTACCAGAACCCATATCTCCTTCATCATCTACATTTGGATCATCGTTAACAAAATCATAAGCATCCAAAATATTCATACTACTGAAAGATTGGTGTTCTAAATTGTTGAAACCAGCATCCAAAACACAGATGATAATACCATCTCCACTATAACCCATATCGTGGATCATAGGAACATTTATTTGCTCTAATTGAGTAATTGAAGGACCATAATTTAAGTTATAGGTTGTATTTTTTGTATTATTTCCACCTGATGACATAGCTTCATTAGCTAACTCTTTGTCATATTTTCTACTCCTAACAATATCAATAGATTTTACAAAATCCAAATTAGCTATTTCATTTAATTGTTGTCCACTGACCTCAGCAGAAACTGCATTTAGCCATTTAGAACTATGTCTTAACTTTAAAAGGAAAGGAGAAATTTCTTCAATATAAGATTCTAATACAGGTATATCATAAAAAGTTACAAGTGGTTTATTTTTTAATAATTTTTTTCTTCGCTCTAAAGATCGCTGACTAAGAGTTTGATTTGCCACTACTAATTTTTGAGTTAAATTATCTCCTTTATCAGTAAAAAATATCCAAACAGTATACTCATTGCTTATACCTTTTTCTTCAATTCTTTCAAATAAAGCTTGTGTTACTTTATTTGATTTCTGCGCATATAATGCTGAAATTATTAAAAAAAATGTTATAGTTAATAGAATTTTGTAATTTTTCATTTGTTATAATATTTAATTATTATTGTACGAAAAGAAAATTATTACTGTAAAAAACAATAAAAGGCATTGATTTCTAGTGTTTTATTGAATTGTAAATCAGCAAATACAACTTCGTGGTGACAAAGATAGAATAAATAAAATATCAACCTAATAGCAACGTTATCTTGCTATATAGTATTCACAAGAAAATAAGTAATTCAATATTAATTAACTTCTAAAAAATGCATATACCTCTTAAACTATATTTAGGTGCTCTCTTACTACTATTTGCGTGTAAACAAGAGGGGCAGCATATACAAATACAAACTTTGTTTACAAAAAAAGTAACCAATAAAGAACTCCTTTATAAAGAAGGCACTACAATTAAAACTCGCTTTAATATACCTGACAACTTTACTAGAACTAAACCTAAGGATTCTAGCTTTGCTAATTATCTACAAAATTTTCCACTAAAACCACACAATTCAAAAGTTCATTTGTACAATGGAAATCTAAAAAATAGGCAAGATATACACTGTGCTGTCTTAGATATTGATGTGGGAAACCGTGACCTACAACAATGTGCTGACGCTACCATGCGTTTGCGCGCAGAATATTTATATCAGCAAAAAAAATACGACCGAATCAGTTTTAATTTTACCAACGGTTTTAATGCATCCTATTCCAAATGGCGGCAAGGTTATCGCATTAAGGTTTCAGGGAATAATGTAACATGGTTTAAATCTAACCAAGCATCTACTTCCTATAAATCTTTTCGTAAATATTTGGTAATGGTATTTAGCTATGCAGGTACTTTATCATTAGAAAAAGAACTCCCTTCTATAAAACTAAATAAGCTTCAAATTGGTGATTTATTTATACAAGGTGGTAGCCCTGGACATGCCATTATTGTAATGGATCTGGCTACTGATAAAAATGGAAACAAAATATTTATGTTAGCACAAAGCTATATGCCAGCTCAAGAAATTCATATACTTAAAAATTTAAATAATAACAATATAAGTCCGTGGTATAGCACACATAACTTAAACAAGCTAATCACTCCCGAATGGGTCTTTACAAAAAGTGATATTAAACGATTTAATTAATTACTTCCAAAAGGTATCGTAAAGCCTATTAAAGGAATCGCTATAAATGAATCCATTCCATCAGCAACAGGTATTGCTAACAAAAAATCAAGAGCTGCTTTTTTGATGATCCATCTACCTCCAAAACTGATAATACCTACTCCTTCATCCCCCACATCTAAATAATAATTTTCAGAAAGAATATAAAAACGATTTGAAACTCTATGTAATCCACTTAAATTAATCAATGGAGTATCTGCCCATTCACCTCCTGCATAACCATATCCTAAACTTATACTAATATTACTATCGCGACTTCCAAATGTAGAAAGACCATATACAATTCCAAACCCTGCGTTTGTTTCACCCAAAACTGTACCAATTAAAGCACCACCTCCTATATTAAATTTATCTTCAACAATTGGAATTGAAAACTTTGGGGTAATAAAAATTGGTGTTGAACCACCAGCAAATAAAAACATCGGTATAATGCCCCCTCCAATTGAGATATTATCAGTTACTCCATAAGAAAACTGATTCCAGAGCACATAAATGTTTTGGTAGTATCCTTCTCCTTTTTTTAGACCGTAGCCATTAGGTGCCCAAAAATAACGAGTTGCTTGCGGATTATCAAACCAGAGTACGCCATCTTTAATTTGAGCTTTCTTAACATCTACTTGTGTTTTTATATCAGCTCTCAAAATTGTAATTTCACCCAAATTTTCCGTTTTCAATACTAACTTTTCTGAATCTTCACTACTAATTGTACCTACAAATTCATTACCGTCTAAAGTTTCTATTTTTACAAGTTTTGAATCATCTTCTACTTGAGCATGTATAAGGTTAACTGTAAAAAAGAAAACCACTAACAAGAGAATAATTTTTAATGTTTTCATAATTATACTATTTAAAAATTAATAAAATGTTCTTTAAAGTGAGGTTTCCTCAAAGTTACAAAAAAACGAAAACCATTTTAAACAAGGAAATAAACCTTATTTATACACTACTATTTAGTTAGTTATTAAAAAAGAGTACCGCTACTATTAACGGTACTCTCAACTAATTTACAATTAGAATTATCTATAATTTAAAAAATTATTGTTTCATCAACTTATAAGTACCACTATGATCTGTAGCTTTCATTTTTACAATATAGATTCCTGTTGCTAAATCACTTAAATCAATTTCAAAAGAACTTTGTAAAGGTTCTATGATTTTTACTTCTTGGCCTAATTGATTAAATATTCTCAACTCTGTAATCTCTTCTTGAGAAGTAATCGTTAAAATATCTTCAACAGGGTTTGGATACAAAGTGACATCTATTAATGAATTTTCTTCTACAGAGGCACTAGTGGAAAGGGTTGGCGCGACAATATTAAACACCGCATTATCAACCATTGGTGTAATATCTTCTGTATATATTGTCCATTTATTATAGGTTGTAGAATACCAAGCACCCATTGTTTTATCAACTATCACACCTGAACTAGGATAGCCTGGAGCATCCCAATAATGTGTAAACACAAAGGATGCATTGGGTTTATTGTTTAATAAAGGATGGTCTATTAAAGTAGCATTCGAATAAAACCCGTTACTCGTAGGAGTAGCTTCGTGTCTAAACACAATAGTTGTACCTTGCTCATAGGGTTGTATTAACACCATAAAAGCTGCATCAGTTGGAATATCTGTACCATCTTCAGTATAAATATTCCAGCGATTAGTACTACCATCATACCAAAAACCATAATTATAATTATTATAAACGCCATTCGGATTCCAATAACTACTAAGTACTAAAAAAGGATTTGGATTTCCATTTATAGAAGGTTCATCAAGCACAGTGTAGCTTGGACTAGATCCTTGATTTGCAACAGATGCAATATGTACAATAGCATTAGCAATACTTCCTTTTATATAAACATTATACTGAGAATTAACCAACATCGGTGAAGCATCCTCATTAAAAACTGCCCATCTTTGGTTTCCACTACTATACCAAAAACCTGTGATCTTATCATTATAGGTGCCTAAACGATGAGAAACAGCAAGTATTGCATTGGGGTTCGCATTTAAGTCAGGATGATCTATATACGATGCAGCAGCAGAAATATTTGCAGCTGTGGCTACATGAATAAACATCGTATCATCAACTCCTTTTTCTTTTGAAGCGGTAGTTTGCGAATAGCCTATTGTCACTAACAACAAAAAACTCATAAAAAATAAAACTTTTTTCATAATAATTGAATTTAAAAATTAATAATGTTATTTATATTGTATAAAGAACTACCACAAATAGCAAAGAAAAAAGAGTATACGGTCACTAATAGCTTTGACAAACAGAAAGATTGACAAGTGTCAAGAAAAAAGACCTAGTATCGAGACTTTTATCCTGACTTTGTTTCTAACTTATTTGTTAGAAATACAGGGTATTATATATATCTTATAATATAAATTCTCCCCATGTATTTGTGGTAGAACCGTATTATTTATTTTATAATACCCCAAAGATAGTAAATAAAAGTATATTAAACAATGTAAAAGCCTGTTTTTTAAGCAGGTAAAAGCCTTGTTTAATTTATATATTTTTATCTAATATCGCCCCAAAAACACAAACAAAGATCAATACGAACTACTATTCTATTCAGTTAGTAATTTTTCTGATATTTATCAGTATCTATATATCATTATTTTAGTACGTTTGCCCTCTTAAAATCGAGATATTATGACAACTAAAAAAAACGTTTACTTTTTTGGCAATAAAAAAGCAGATGGAAATACCACAATGAAAAATTTATTAGGTGGTAAAGGAGCCAATTTGGCTGAAATGAATTTACTTGATGTTCCTGTTCCTGCAGGATTTACCATCACCACCGAAGTTTGTAATTACTACGTAAATAATGGAGAAACTGCAACTATTAAACTTCTAGAAAACGAAGTAAAAGAATATGTCGCTAAAGTAGAAAAAACAATGGGTAGCCAATTTGGAGATATTAGCAATCCTTTATTGTTATCTGTTCGGTCTGGCGCACGAGTTTCTATGCCAGGAATGATGGATACGGTACTTAACTTAGGTCTTAATGACACCATGGTGCAAGGATTAATTGCAAAAACAAATAACCCTCGTTTTGTATGGGATTCTTATCGTCGTTTTATTCAAATGTATGGTAATGTAGTAATGGGAGTTAGTGCGGTATCTAAAGATGATCACGATCCTTTTGAAGCTGAAATAGACGGATTAAAGCAAGAAAAAAATATAGAAAACGATACGGATTTTAGTGTTGAGGATTTACAAGAATTAGTAAAACGTTATAAAAAAGTAGTTCGTTCATACGCTGGAAAAGATTTTCCTGAGAATCCATGGGATCAACTTTGGGGTTCTGTAATGGCCGTATTTGACAGTTGGGAAGGTAATCGTGCTATTGTTTATCGTAACCTAAATAATATCCCTCATAATTGGGGAACAGCCGTTAATGTACAGGCCATGGTTTATGGTAATATGGGTGATACCTCAGCCACAGGAGTTGCTTTTACTAGAAACTCAAGTACCGGAGAGAATAAATTTAATGGCGAATTCTTGGTAAATGCACAAGGTGAAGATGTGGTTGCTGGTATTCGTACACCGCTAGAAATTACTAAATATGGCTCACAAACTTGGGCTAAATTATCAGGTGTTTCTGAAAGTGATCGTTTTGAGAACTTTAAATCTTTAGAGGAGTTAATGCCTACGCATTATCAAGAGCTTTTTGATATTCAACATAACTTAGAGCAACATTATAAAGATATGCAAGATATGGAGTTTACCATTCAAGAAGGAAAACTCTGGATTTTACAAACACGTAACGGAAAACGTACGGGTAAAGCTATGGTACGTATCGCTATGGAAATGATGGACGAAGGTTTACTCACAGAAAAAGAAGCTTTACTTCAAATGGAAGCTGAAAAATTAGACGAATTATTACATCCTGAATTTGATAAAAAAGCTTTAGCAAAAGCAGCTAGCTTTACGCAAGGTTTACCTGCTTCTCCTGGAGCAGCTACTGGTCAAGTTGTCTTTAATGCAGAAGATGCTTTAACATGGAAAGCAGATGGTAAAAAAACAATCTTAGTCCGTACGGAAACATCACCAGAAGATGTAGCAGGTATGGATGCTGCCGAAGGTATTTTAACTGCTCGTGGTGGAATGACTTCTCATGCTGCAGTTGTAGCACGTGGAATGGGTAAATGTTGTGTGTCTGGTGCTGGAAAAATAAAGATTGATTACCAAAATAAAGTAATGCGTATTGGTAATTTACTTATAAAAGAAGGAGAATGGATATCTCTAAATGGTAGTACTGGTGATGCTTTTCAAGGAAAAATTGATACGACTCAAGCTACACTTGATGATGATTTTTCTAGAATAATGAAACTTGCTGATAAACATGCAACCATGAAAGTTCGCACCAATGCAGATACACCTCACGATAGCCAAACAGCACGTGATTTTGGTGCTGAAGGTATTGGTCTAACACGTACCGAACACATGTTTTTTGAAGGTAAAAAGATTGTTGCCATGCGTGAAATGATTCTTGCTGATGACGAAGCTGGAAGACGTGAAGCATTAGATAAATTACTTCCTATTCAAAGAAAAGATTTTGAAGGAATTTTTGAAGCTATGCAAGACTTACCTGTAACGGTTCGTTTATTAGATCCACCATTACATGAATTTATTCCTCATGATGATAAAGGACAACAAGAAATGGCTGATGTAATGGGTATTTCAGTCAAAGTTATTAAAGAGAAAGTTGAGGATTTATCTGAATTTAACCCAATGTTAGGACATCGTGGTTGTCGTTTAGGAAATACCTATCCTGAGATTACCGAAATGCAAACTCGTGCTATTATTGAAGCAGCCCTTAACCTTAAGCAAAAAGGCATCAATGCACATCCAGAGATAATGGTTCCATTAACTGGTACGTATCAGGAAATGAAAATGCAAGAAGACATTGTAAGAAGTGTAATTGCAAAAGTATTTGAAGAACGTAATGACAGAATCGATCATTTAGTAGGGACGATGATAGAAATACCTCGTGCCGCTTTAATCGCTGATAAAATAGCTGAATCTGCTGAATTTTTCTCTTTTGGAACAAATGATTTAACACAGATGGCTTTTGGATATTCTCGTGATGATGCAGGAAAATTTTTACCTATATATATTGAAAAAGGCATCTTAGAAGCTGATCCATTTGAAAAACTAGATCAAGAAGGTGTAGGACAATTAGTAACAATGGCCTGTAAAAAAGGTAGAGAAACTAATCCTAAGTTAAAATTAGGTATTTGTGGAGAACATGGTGGAGAACCTTCATCAATTCGTTTTTTCCATAAAGCTGGTTTAGATTATGTAAGTTGTTCACCTTATCGTGTGCCGATTGCAAAAGTGGTAGCAGCACAAGCAGCACTTTAAATTAGAACCCCGAAATAAATACCTCCTCATAGTTTTTGTCTTACCTAAAAGCAAAAAAAACAATGAGGAGGTTTTTTTATTGAAAACCTGTATATTTTTCACAAACTTCTAATGATGCTAATGTGAAATTATTTTGAATACAATAGGGCGCAATTTTTTGATTTTCCAAATGTTGTGCAAGGTATTCTTGTTCTGATTGTCCAAGTGTAGGAATAAAAAAAGCTTTTTTACCTAACTTGGCTAAATCCATAATGGTGGAATAACCTGATCTGGCAATAATAAGATCACTTTCATTGATTACTTTTTGTAAATCATCTCCTAATAAATAGTTATAAATTGTAAGTGAGTTTTCTTGTCTTTTATCTATTTCATTTTCAATAACACCTCTAACAAAACAGACTTTTTTTGTTGTGTTTTTAAACTCATTCAGTAATTTTTTCTCTAAAATACTTCGTTGTGGCTCAGGTCCTGAAAGCAAGACTAAAATATCATACTTAATATTTTGTTTCTGTTCTTGTTCCTGAAATTGACTTAAAACACCAATGTATTTTACTGGAATTTTTAACTTGATGTTATGAGCTAGATTACCACTTAGATTCGGTTTTTCTTGAATATCTGGAACCCAACACTCATCAAAATTGGAAATCATTTTTTGATGTAATTTTGAACTTAAAAAAGTACTCCATCCCAATTTTACACGTAGTTGGTGTGTAATATAAATACTTGGAATTTCTTTATTAAATACTCCAAAACGATTATCCGAAATAATTGCATCAATTTTTTTACTGATAACTAATTTATTAATAACACTATTCTCATTTTTATAGGTACTAATGAATTTTGGGATTTGACTCAATAATTTTAATGTAAAAAATCTTGAGGTTTTAGCATATTTAACTTCATAACTTGGCAACTCATAACTGATTACATCTGGAAAAACTTTTTGCAATAGTTTTAGTGCCTCACCGTCGGATGCTATTATGGGTTTAAAGCCGTTTTCTTGTAATTGTTTAATAATAGAAATACAGCGTGTGGCATGACCGATACCCCAATTTAGAGGTGCTACCAAAATACGTCCGTTTTTAGGTAGGTTATGAAGGTGTCTTGAAAGATTGAAATAATCTATCTTTTTCAAAATAAAATTTTTATGAGATTCTTCACTCCGTTCAGAATGACAATAGTTTATAAATCAAACCCAATATCTGAACGATACTTTATCCCATCAAAGTGGATTTGTGTCAAACTATTATAAGAATTTTTTAGTGCTTCTTTAAAATCGGTATGTAGTGAAGTTACCGCCAAGACTCTACCTCCATTAGTGACCATATTTTCTCCTTCCATTTTAGTGCCTGCATGAAATACTTGCGCATCAATGCTATCTAATCCACTAATTATTTTTCCTTTTTTATAAGACTCAGGATAACCATCTGAAACTGCCATCACAGTTACTGCACTTTGTGGATTGATTTGCATTTGATATTCTGACAAAGTTCCTGTCGTAGTCGCAATAAATAATTCTAATAAATCTGATTGAATTCTAGGAATGACAACCTCGGTTTCGGGGTCTCCCATTCGTACATTATACTCAATCACAAAAGGTTTGTTTTTCACAATCATTAAACCTACAAACAAAAAACCTTGGTACTCAATTCTATCTTTTTGTAGCCCTTTAATAGAAGGAATGACTATTGTTTTCTCAATTTCATTCAATAAATCTTTATCTGCAAATGGAACTGGGGAAATCGCTCCCATTCCTCCGGTATTAAGACCTGCATCTCCTTCGCCAATTCGTTTATAATCCTTAGCATTAGGTAAGATTACGTAGTCTTTACCATCGGTCAAGATAAAACAACTCATTTCGATTCCATCTAGAAACTCCTCGATAACAACTGTATTCCCAGCAGCTCCAAATTTATCATTGGTTAACATAGCTGTTAGTTCATCTTTGGCTTTATCAATATCTTGAATAATTAGCACTCCTTTTCCCGCGGCTAGTCCGTCTGCTTTAAGCACAAAAGGTGGTGATAATTCTTTTAAAAATTGAAAGGCTTCTTGTAATGTGTCCTTTGTAAAACTTTTATATTTAGCAGTAGGGATTTCATGACGTATCATAAATTCTTTAGCAAACTGCTTACTACCTTCTAATTGTGCTCCTTCTTTTTTGGGGCCAATAACTGCAATATCTTTTAGTTTACTATCCGCGCTAAAAAAATCATGAATTCCATCAACTAAGGGAACTTCAGGGCCGACAATTACTAATTTAATTTGATATTGTACTACTATTTTTTTTATAGCTTCAAAATCTGAAATACTAATCGGTAAATTAACACCTACTTTGGCAGTTCCTGCATTACCAGGAGCGATATACAGTTGATTTAATTGTGGACTTTGGTCTAATTTCCATGCTAAAGCATGTTCTCGTCCTCCAGAACCAAGGATTAGTACATTCATAAAAGAATTGGTTATAATTTCAATAGGCTAAGATAAACATTAATACGCTTTCTTATCACCTTTGAAAATATTTAGAAGAGTTTGTAGAATAATGTTTAAATCTAGAAAGAAGCTCCAATTTTCAATATAGAAAACATCATATTTTATACGATTAATTATATCTTGATCCGTATCTGTTTCTCCCCTAAAGCCTTTTATTTGTGCCATGCCTGTTATTCCAGGTTTTACGGAGTGTCTAAATATATACTGATACTTATCTATATATTTTGCATAAAAGTTAGAATAAGGAATCATATGGGGGCGTGGTCCTACCACAGACATATCTCCTTTAAAAACGTTGATAAACTGTGGTAGTTCATCAATACTCGTTTTTCTAATAAACTTTCCAATTTTAGTTACGCGATTATCAATTTTCTTTACTTGATCTAATACATTGTGACCTTCACTTCTTAAAGATCTGAATTTATAGCAATTGAATTCGTTGTAATTAATACCATATCTAATATGTTTATAAAACAAAGGACCTTTAGACTCAATTTTAATTAGTAAAAATAAAATTGGGATTAACCATGACAATACAAAAACAATAACCAAAATAGAAAAAATAATATCAAAACTCCTTTTTACAAATTGATTAAATGAAGAGTTTAAGGCTGGTTCTTTCAAAGAAAAAACAGCTTGGGCACCGTAATAATCTGTCGCAACTTTATCAGCTGATAAGATATTTTTTCTTGGAATAAATTTTATGATAATATGTTGTTTGTCTGCAATTTCTATATACTTGTTAATCTGCCATTCTTCCAGATTGTCTAATGAACAATATATTTCATCAATATCTTCATTTTCAAGGTAAGAATAACTTTCATCAATATTTCCTGTAGTTTCATTATCTACATTTTCATTAAAAACACCTTTAATAACATAACCTAAATCTAAATGTCTTCGAAAGAAATCAATTAATTGCAAAGCAGATTCTGTATTACCAATAACGATAATTTTTCTATTATTTCCTCCGTAGAAATGTCGGTATTTTTTTAAAGCGTAATAAACGGTGTATTTAACAACTCCAATTATTATAACAAGCACAATAATAAAAAGAATTGTCTTCTTTCTAGACATTGATATTTTTAAAAACCCAAAATATGACAATAATAAAAAAGCAAAAAATAAGGTTTGTTTAAAAAGAACACTTATTATATTATAGGCTTTTGTAAAACGATAGATTTCATAAAATTTTGTAAAATACGCTAGAATGAGCCACAATAGTAAATTGTAAAAAATAAAGAGAGTATCTCTTGGGAATTTGGGTAATAAATTTTTTGTAAAAGCTACATTTTCAGAAAAAAAAGGAAAAAACCAGATAACTAAAAAGATAATAAGTAAATCAGTGATAATCAAAAGAGGCCTTATAAAGCTTGAATATCTTCCTTTTTTTTTATTCATTATACTTTAAATTATCAAAAAATAATTCCTATTTTATTTTAGAGTTTTTTTTAGTTTTCGGAAAAATCTTTGATTTAATATTCTCAACCTTTCTTTTACGTGCTATGCGTTTCTTTAAATTCGAAAAACTAAAATCTAATCTATAAAGAATATAAAATAAAAGAATGACAAGTGCCGAAAAAATAATTATTAAAGTTGTGTTATTGAAACTTGTCCCTAGTACAACAAAAAGTACTATAAAAAACAAGTTAAACAAACCCATTATTACACTCGTTTTCTTATGAGACAACCCAAGATCTATTAAAATATGATGCGCATGTTTTCTGTCTGGTCTAAATGGATTTTTTCTATTAAATATTCTTATTGTAAAAACACGCGCCAAATCAAATAAGGGTACTATTAATAGCGCCATGACTATAAATGGGATATTTTCTAAATGAAAAGGAAGTATATCTAATTTATCAGGGGGTAAGGCTAAAAAACGTATTGTAAAAATACTTATCATAAAACCGATAATAAGAGAACCTGTATCTCCCATAAATATCTTTTTCTTAAAAGACAGGTTATATCGTAAAAAGGCTAACAGCATGGCTAAAACAACAATGCTTAACATCGCAAAATAGTAAAGGCCTAAATAATAAAAAATTACAGCATATACAATACTTATTATGCCTCCTATTGTGGATGCTAAACCATCTATACCGTCAATAAGGTTATAAGCATTTATAATTGTAACCATTATAAAAATACAAATAGGAAAAATGAGTATAATTGGAATTTCTCCAATCCCTAAAAACCCATTTAAACCTTGAATTTGCATCACTTCATTTGAAAGTACAAATATTGAAGCAATAACCTGTGCTGATAATTTTGATGCCGGTGATAATACTACTATATCATCTTTTAAACCCGTTAAAAAGAGGATGGTTAACCCAGGAATCATATAGATACTTATATTTGAAACATTCCATTTATTTAAAAAGAATAAAGCAAGCATAAGAGCTACAAAAAAAGATACACCTCCAAGAGTAGGGGTTACTTTTTTATGTGAACTTCTACCATTTGGACTGTCCACATATTTTTTAAACTCAGCAACGTCAATTATTATAGGAATGATAATATAGGTCAATAAAAAAACACCTATAAAAAAAAGTATAAATATTCCCTCTATGTTAAATGTAATTTGCGACATTATTCTTTAATAGATGATTTAATGTGGCTAAGGTTGCTCTGAAAAAACAACAATTTATTAAAAATATAGTATATAGAGAACTTTAAAAATATTTGCACCTGTTTACTTACTTCTAGAGAAACTCTGTTAATTTACCATGTTTTTAAACATTACTATTAAATTACAATAAATTTACAATTGACTCTGCCATTTTTACATTAATATTTTTTCTAGAATAAGTTTCTCTAAACTTCATTCGTCTTTTTGTTGTATACTGATAATTTTTAAGTTTACTAACTAAATCTTTGTAATCACCTGGCTTGAAAAGAATTATATTTGACATTTTTTCTTCTAAAAATTCAACTGCATAACCTTCAACTCCTGCAATAATTGGCTTATTGAATGCTCCATATTCAAATAATTTAGAGGGTAAAACCCTTTCAAAAGCTTTTAATATATTCAGGTGGATAAAAAAGAAATCCGCATTGTTATAATATGCAAGGAGTGACTTTCTATTCATTGGGTTTAAGATTTTAACATTACTCAAATTACTTTCCTCTATTTTGTGTATTAATCTTTTTTTCGCCCCTCCATCGCCTATGATGACAAACTGATAATCATGTGCCAACGCTTTTGCCAATGGTGGAATAATAATATCCATACCCTGGCCTTCTCCAATATTGCCTGCATATAAAATTATCTTTTTCTCTGTTTTTTCTTTTATAAATTGTTTTTGATCTTCTAAAAAAACAGCATCAATTCCATTTGTAAAATAGGAATAAGTACAATTATTGTATTTGTTAAAATAAGATTTAAACCCTTCTGAAACTAAATTGATATGATTTGCTTTTTTGAAAGTATAATTTTCTACAAATCCAAATGTGGTGTTAAAGATATGTTTGAGAAATGAGTTGTCAAAAACATCAATAATTGTTTCTTTAAAGATGTCTCTTATATCTAAATATAATTTTGCATTATGTTTTTTGGCAATTCTGCTTGCTAAAAATGCAGTAAATAGTTTTGAAGAAGAAGCATAAACAAGATCATACTTTTCATTCTTAGCAATTTTTATGGCCGCAAAATAAAATCTAATAAATGATTTTACCTGCCCTATCATTCCATTATTATAGGTAGGTATCTTTATTCTATGAATTGTTGAAAAAGCACTAATTTTTTCAAGGCTTTCTGCTTCTACCTTATAAGTATTATATCTATTAGGATGTGTTGTAATGACGTTTATTAATGTATTTTTTGGGACTGAATTGACCAAAACTTTTAATAGTGATGAATTCCTAAAAGACCCAGCGCTTAAATCTGGTTCGAAATAATAGGATAAAAAAAGAATTTTCATAATCGAATGATCGTTTCTAGCGATTTGCTAAAATAAACTTTTAATTTGTATGCTGACACTGTTTTATTAAATCCTATCGCATATTTATATCTTACTAGTTCTATTTTTTTTGAATTCATAAAACTTAAAGTGATTGTTTCATCAATTAGTTTTACTTTAGTATTAGTAGCTACAATATTTTTAATTGTTGGATGAAAATGAAAAAAGGATACCTGTTCTAAATTAGTATCTTTTGAAATTACATCTTTAATCTCAATTTTATTTTTTTCAAAATATATTTTTCTTGTATGTAAAATTCCTAATTTTTTGTACCCATTATGAGTTGCTTCAAAATAGTTTTCTTTTTCTACCAAATTAGTAATTTTCGCTCTATTTGCAACTCTAAATCCACCCCATACCTGGCTTTGATCCTGATCTCCCACCATAACTGTATTATGAGATTCTGTCCCTCGTTCTTTTTGTCTAAGTTTATTCTTCTCATAAGTTGAAATACCCCTATCGACAATAATTGGATTGTTCTTGCTATTTAATTCAAAATTAAACGTATCGGCATGTGCGTGTCCTACTTGGTATTTTGGACCAATTTCACCAAAATCAATTATAAATTCATATTCCTCATTCTTTTTAACTCGATAGCCCGAATCTGAAAGCACAACATTTTTAGCATTTATTCCTAATTGCCCTGCGTATACAAACAAATCTTTTGAGGAAGTTGCAATATCATAAGCGCTATCATTAAGCATAGGGATGCTTCCATTTTTATAGGTAATATGTTGCAGCCATGTTAGCATTAATGCTGCTTTTTCTTTTAGAAAAGGCAGTAAATCATCGTCCTTCCATTGATTAGTTTGCGCAAGTTGAATACAATCTAGTAGACGATGAAAGATTATTTGATGGTACATGGGTGAAAGCTCATAATGCCCTCCATCTTGTAAGATTTGTTCATTTAATTCATTTTTTAGAAGTCTTTTTCCTCTTTTGTATATTTCTTCATCTTTAAAATAATAAGCCCCAAAAAATAATGAAAAAGCATTTTCAAGTAAATGGTTCCCCAACAAATGATATTCTAAATTATGTAACAAATTTTGGTAATCATTATATAGATACTGATTAATCTCTACATTTGAGATCTCATTACTTGATAAAAATTTTACCCAATTAATTCCCCTTAATGAAATAGGATAAGGTTCTCTACCATCCTTTAAAAAAGTGTCATTTGTGATAAAATCATTGATTAACTCTAAACCATCTTCTTTGATAATTTGTTTTTGATTTAAAAAGTCAAAGTAATTTAAATTATAGGTCCAAAGTTTACCGTATTCTGAATAATTCCAATTTATAGAATCATTAAATTTATGAGGAATATTTAAAAATGAAAAACTATTTTTCTCTAAATAGCTGTTTTTGTTAGTAACGTAGTTTTTCCATACTAATGGTTCTACTTTTTCCTTTAGAGATTTACTATATCTTTTTTTTACAAATTTATTTCTAACAAAATAATAAAGGCGGTAATATAGTTGTATAAACCGTAGATATTTTATTGTATTTATATATAATGCTAATTTGCCGTAATTCATTAATTATTTTTGTGAGATACAAATGTATTTGGTGGTTATAAATTTACTTTCAATAAATTATAATAAAAAGGATTTATTATGTCTATAGGAAAAGAAATTAATACGACCTAATGCTTAATTTTTTAATCATATTCCCAATATTTCTTATTCCTATCATTTTCAATAATTTTAAATGGATTACCCGCAACTGTTGAATTTGCCAGAATACTTTTGTTTACCACTGAATTACTACCAATAATAACATTATCACCAATCACTATTTCACCAAA
>JAUVBX010000036.1 GCA_030590985.1 Lutibacter sp.
ACAGAAGCTATTAAAACAGGTGCTGAATAATTCTGAATACTGCCCTATTACATATTATAATTGTACATATTCCCGTTTTTGGAAGTATATTACTCTTGGTACTGGGGTGGAAGGCTATTCGTTCTAAAAAAACTACTCATTACCACAAACTTTACTATTGGGGAAGTATAATACTAGCTGTTTCTGCAAGTATAGCCTATTTTACAGGACCTGCTACAGCAGAATGGATAAAAAATAATATTACTACCTATTCAAAGGATCTCGTTGAAAATCATGCCCTTTGGGGCCGCATAGGTTTTATAGTTAGTATTTTAAGCGGCTTATTAGGTGTTATGGCTATATCAAACTACGCACAAGGTGAAAGACCACATAAAGCCATTCCTTGGATATTATTCATTATCCTACTACTTAACGTATGTATTTTTGCATATACCACACATCTTGGTGGACTAATACGTAGACCAGATTTATTATAAGATTATGTTTTATAAAATTAAAAACTTATTTTTGGGTACTAAATAAACCTATAAATCATTATTTACTGTAAAAATATGTAACTTCATGAAGTATCTAAGCTTATTTTTTGCCTCACTTATCAGTCTTTTATCTTATTCTCAATATACCGAAGTAATTAATTCTAAACGTCCCGGATTTTCAGAAAGCCCTTTTGGAGTTGGAACCAAAGTATACCAAGTAGAAACTGGTTATTTCTATCAAAAAAATAACAATCCTGATTTTTTCACAAACCGCAAATCTAGAGGAATTGATCTCTATTTACGTGGTGGTTTTATTTGGGAAAAAATAGAACTTAGTACAAACTTTAAATATCAAAAAGATGATAGGTTAAGTAATATTGTTACTGGTGAGACCTATCCAATAAGTGGAATTAGTCAATTTACTGTAGGAATAAAATATTTGATTTATATGCCTAAATACAAAGATCCATCTAAAGAAATAAGAAGTTGGAAAGCAAAAATGGCATTTGATTGGAAACGATTAATTCCATCAGTGGGTTTGTACGCTGGGTTTAACACGAATGCTCTAAGTATTGATTATCAAGCACCCTCATTCAGTCCTAAAGCCGTCATTTTATTACAAAATGATTTCTCCGAAAATTTAATTCTGGTTACTAATGTTGTAGGCGATTATTTAACTCTTAACGATCAACGTACCTTAGGTTATATAACTACGCTAACCTATTCCATTACACCAAAGTTTTCGATATTTGGGGAACACCAAGGCATGTTTACACGTTATACGAGGAGTTTTGATTTAGGTGGTGGTCTTGCTTACTTAATTAATAAAGATTTTCAAGTAGGTTTAAATCTACGAACTGATTCTCAAATGGATTATCTAAATATCTATGGAGGGTTGGGTATTTCATACCGTATTGATAGACATAAAGACAAAATTAAAAGAGACAAAACTATCGATGATGGTAGCGGTAGAATACAAAATAATAATGATGGTTTCTTCAAACGTTTGTTTAGCAAAAAATCTAGAAGAGGGAAACCTCCGAAAAAGCGAAAATCAAGGACAAGTCGAAAAATAAGAACAAGAAATTAATAAACTATTTTTCTAATTACAAATTACCATGCAACTTTTTTATAATACTGAACTTCATGAAAAAAGCACCAATCTTACTTTTGATAAGATCGAAAGTCGGCATATAATAAAAGTATTACGAAAAAAAGAAGGAGATATCTTACACATTACTAATGGGAATAATTTTTTATTTAGAGGTAAAATAATAAATGCAAATGACAAAAAATGTACAATTCAAATAATCGAAGTTATACCTCAAAAATCAACTCGTAATTATACTATTCGAATTGCTATTGCACCAACAAAAAACAACAATCGCTTTGAATGGTTTTTAGAGAAAGCAACTGAAATTGGTGTTGATGAAATTTATCCAATAATTTGCACGCATTCGGAACGTAAAATAATCAAACACGAACGTATGCAAAAAGTCATCCAAACAGCAATGAAACAATCTTTGCAATACAAACTTCCTTTACTTCATAGATTAACATCTTTTAATGACTTAATCTCTCAAAAAATTGAAGGCCAAAAATTTATCGCTCAGTGTGAGTTCCAAAAAGATAAAGTGACTAAAAACAATTTACAATCACAGGTAAAATCAGGTGCAAACATTTGGGTTTTTATAGGTCCTGAAGGTGGGTTTTCTCCAGATGAAATAACGCTCGCTTTGCAAAATGATTTTATTCCTGTATCTTTGGGAGCAACACGATTGCGTACAGAAACGGCAGGAATTGTGGCTGTACACAGTATCAGACTAATAAATGATAATTACTAAATGAGTTATTTCGCATTTGTACTGAACCTTGTTCCAATTAAAAAACATAAGGCAAATACCAAGTTGCAAAAAAGTATTTTAATTTTTATCATTGGCTTTTACAGTATTTTTCACATATTCTCACAGCAAGTAGCAACTTTAGAATATAATGGTGGGGGTGATTGGTATGCTAACCCAACTGCTGTTGCCAATTTAATACTATTTAGTAATGAGAATTGTAATACAAAAATTGGCATAAAACCCACTTTTGTAAAACCTAATTCTATCGACATCTTTAATTATCCAATACTATTTATTACAGGGCATGGAAATATTATCTTTGATGAAGATGGAGTATCAAACCTTCGAAATTATCTCACTTCAGGTGGTTTTATTCATATTTCAGATAATTATGGCATAGATAAATATATACGACGAGAGTTTAAGAAAGTTCTCCCTGAATTAGAATTTATTGAAGTTCCCTATAATCATCCTATCTATCATCAAAGTTTTGATTTTGAAAAAGGTGTTCCTAAAATACATGAACACGATGGAAAAGCAGCACAAGGTTTTGGATTATTTTATGAAGGTCAACTGGTTTGTTTTTATGATTATGAAAGTGACTTAAGTGATGGTTGGGAAACACAAACCGTGCATAATGACCCAGTAGAAGTTCGATTAAAAGCTTTACAAATGGGAGCTAATATTATACAATTTGCTTTTACTAACTAATATTAAATCTTTGAACGAACTAGACCAAATAAGAATCAATTTTAATCCAGACGAGTTATTTACTCTCAATGTAGCTATTGCCGTGATTATGTTTGGAATAGCTTTAGACATTAAAATAGGAGATTTTAAAAGGCTCTTTGAACAGCCCAAGATTGTTTTGGTGGGAATTTTATCGCAGTTTATATTAATGCCAGCTTTGACTTTCCTGATCGTTGTCATTTTTAAACCAGCACCGAGCATTGCTTTAGGTTTAATTTTAGTAGGTGCCTGTCCTGGTGGTAATGTCTCAAATTACATGAGTAAATTGGCAAAAGCAAATCCTGCTTTATCCGTTAGTTTAACAGCATTCGCAACGCTGATGTCTGTAGTAATGACTCCTTTAAATTTCGAATTTTGGGGAAGTTTATACGAGCCAACCAATCAATTATTAAAAAAAGTACATTTAGATCCTTTTGCTGTATTTAAATTAGTCAGCATGATATTAGGAGCCCCATTAATTATTGGTATGCTTTTTGGGCACTACGCGTCAAATTGGGCGGCGAAAATTAGTCGTATATTAAAACCATTATCCTTTCTATTTTTTATCTTATTACTAGTCATAGCCCTCCATAATAACTGGAATCTATTTACCAAACATGTACATTATGTATTGTTTATAGTTATTGCACATAATATTTCAGCCTATATCTTAGGATTTCAAACTGCCAACCTTTTTAAATTACGATTTAAAGACAAAAAGACATTGGCAATAGAGACAGGTATTCAGAATTCTGCGTTGGGTCTCTTACTTATATTTGGCTTTTTTGAAGGATTAGGAGGTATGACCTTACTAGCCGCTTTTTGGGGAATTTGGGATGTTTTTTCTGGTTTAGTATTAGCTTTTTATTGGGGGAGAAAAGAAAAGGTAAAAGAATAGTATATTTATTTTAATATTTAAATCACTTCAAAATATTTATTAATAGATTTTTTTTGTCGTAACTTCGTAATCAAGTATAAAATTCTGAAGCCATGAAAAAAATATTCTTTCTTTTCATTTTAACAAGTACATTATCTATTTCAACGCAAGCACAAATAGAATATATATTTGCAGCTAAAGAGGATGCTTCAACTTATGTTGAACACTATTTAAATCCAGCAATCAACGGTCTTATGTACGATTTAAACAATGGATGGTATTCTCGTGCAAAAACTCATAAAAAATTTGGCTTTGATTTGTCTTTTACGGCTTCTGTAGCTATGATTCCAACTGATGAACAATATTTTCAATTTGTAGCGAGTGATTATAATAACCTTACAATACATAATGGTAGTGCTGAGTTACCAACAATTGCAGGTAGTGAGACAGATACTGAATTAGAAATTGATGTTTCAGGTTTTCCGTACACTATTAATGCGCTTGATGGTCATGGAGATAAATGGTTAAAAGAATTTTTTATTCCCATATCTATTCCTACTCCTATGATACAAGCGGGCTTAGGATTACCTCTTAAAACTGACTTAAAATTACGTTTTTTTCCAAATACAGAAAGAGAAGGAATCGCTTTTAATCTTTTAGGGATTGGTATAAAACACGAGCTTTCTCAATATTTTCAAAAAGATGACAACCAACTATTTACCTTATCTGGATTAGCTGCTTTTACAAAAGTTAATATAACTTATACTCCTAATAATAGTGAAATTTCTGGGGACAATCAAGCTTTAACAATGTATTTTAATGCCTATACAGCACAAGCAATTGCAGGTGTGAATTTAAAAATTGTCAATTTTTATGCAGGTTTTGGCTATGTTGGTGGAAATACAGATATAAGTGCTAAGGGTACTTATGAATTCGATTTAGATGACAACGGAAGTATAGATGTATCGGTTACTGACCCCATAAAACTTGATTTCACTATGTCTGGCTTTAAAACCACATTAGGTGCTCGAATAAATCTGGGTCCTGTCAAAATATTTAGCGATTATACACTTCAAAAGTATCCTAGCGTCACTGCTGGTTTTACTGTTAGTTTGCGTTAATAAGTACTAAAAAATATTCTTGACTAACACTTGAATTGACATTTTAAATAGTTTTTACAATTCAAATTTAAAGCTAGTTTTCAATAAATTCTTCGAATGATTTATATTCAATTAACTTAACTTCTGTTTTGGATGCTAACTTAATTAGTTTACTAAAATCATTTTCCTTTATACTTTTATAATTTGATTTTGAATTATTAAATCTATATTCTATTGCTTTTAGATTTAGCATTTCAGCCTTAGATGGTTTTTCATACGTGCCAGCAATCTTACTATACAAATCAGAAAGTTTTTCTCTTAATTGCTTTTCAGCTGTCCCAACATAGTTATCACCCGTTGTCACCACTAAGGTTTCTTTTAGCGTATTTAACTGGTCAATTGTTTTTTGAACTTTCAATTTTTCTACTGTTATTTTCTTTAAAAGATTTGTAGAAAAATCAATTTCTTGATCTATTTGATAAACCATATAAGCTAAGTCTTCAGTCATATCAAATAATTTTTTAGTAATTCGCTCTTGTTCTTTTCGATCAGCTAATGAAATACCATTATCCTCATAACGTAATTCTAAAGGTACTTCATAGGTCTCTTTACCTTTTGTCATAACAACTTTATAGTTTCCCGCAATAGCCCTTGGCATTGTAAAACCACCGAAACTAAAAGTTTTTCCTTTGGCGACTTTAGGTCTTTTCGTTCGGTAATTCCAATTTACAATATTGATTCCTTTAGCTTTTCCTGCTTTTAGAGTGGCTACCTTTTCATCTTTATCGTTAAAAACTTCCATTTTCATTTTACCAAAAGTGTGTCTTTTCTTTAAATAATAGATAATTTTAGCTGCACTACTCGGATTACGTCCTACAAACTGTGTTTCACTACCAAAGAAACTAGCAAAACCTCCTTTTTCTTTCATCACAGTAGGTTTTGTCTTAAAGAAATGAATATTTTTATTTAATACTTCTTGATTGATCTCACGTAAAGGACTCACATCATCAATAATGATAACTCCCCTACCATGTGTCCCCATAACTATATCATTAGTTTGTTTTTGCATGGTAATATAGTGTACTGCTGTAGCGGGCATATTATTTTCAAATTTACTCCAGTGTTTACCACCGTCAACAGTAATATACAGTCCAAATTCTGTTCCTAAAAATAATAAATCCGGATTGACAAAATCCTCTTGTAAACTTCTGGCAAAACCATGAATATCGTCAGTTACAATTGATTGCCACGTTTTACCATAATCTGTGGTCTTATAAGCATACGTATTTTTATCATTTGAAGTATGTCCATCAAACACTGCATAAGCTGTTGCTTTATCAAAAACACTTGCCTCTATATGATAACACCAGGTGTTTTTAGGTAAACCATTTAAATTTTTAGTGACATTTTTCCATTTCTTTCCTCCATTTTTGGTCACTTGTACTTGCCCATCATCTGTTCCTGTCCAAATTACATGTTCATCTAATGTAGATTCAGCAATAGTAAAAATAGTACAATGGTTTTCTGCCCCAGAATTGTCTTGTGATAATCCACCTGATTCTTCTTGTGCTTGCTTTGATTTATCATCAGTAGTTAGATCAGGCGAAATTTTTTCCCAAGTATCACCCATATCTTCCGATTTGTGTAAAAACTGGCTTCCCATATAAAAACGATTGGGTTGATGTGTACTTAATTCCATGGGTGCATTCCAATTGAAACGTAGTTTTGGGTCTCCTTTTTCAGGCAAAGGCTGAATGGTTTTAATTCTTTTTTTGTCTACATCATAACGCCAAACATTCTCAGCGCCCTGCATTTCTGTGTAAATAATATTTTTCGTGTAATGTTTTAAAACCCTAAACCCATCACCATAACCTACTGGGTTCCAGTGTTTTGCTTTAACCCCACCCGTTGCACTATTGGGACCATACCAAGAACCATTATCTTGCAATCCACCATATACATTATAAGGTTCGGCATCATCAACACTCACATGATAAAATTGTGATACGGGCATATTTTCAACTATTTCCATAGTGCCACCACCATCTCTAGAACTATAGACTCCACCATCTGTACCTGCATAAATTACGTCTGAATTATTAATAGCAAAAGCAATATCATGAATATCACTGTGCATATTTCCTAGTGATTTAAAGGTTTTTCCTCCATCACGAGAAATAGAACCATTTAGACCTCCTTTTATAACAATATCTTGATTGTTTGGATCAACTACAATTCTTGAAAAATAAAAAGGTCGCACCACCAAGCCAAAATCATTATTCAGATGTTCCCAGTTTGCTCCAGCATCATTAGATCGCCATAAACCATTATCTTTATCATTTTCTGTTTCTAAAACAGCATACAACCTATTCGAATTTGAAGGAGCTACCGCAAAGGCAAATCTCCCTAACTTCCCAGAAGGAAATCCATTGTGAATTTTATTCCAAGTTTTTCCAGCATCTGTTGTTTTGTATAAAGCACTTTGATAACCACCTGAATTAAATGACCAAGCTGTACGTCTAAATTCCCAAAAAGCAGCATATAAAGTATTTGGATTATTGGGATCCATTATTAATTCTGAACAACCTGTCTTATTATCAATAAAAAGAATCTTATCCCAAGTTTTCCCGCCATCTATTGTTTTATAGACACCTCTTTCATCGGAGTCTCCCCAAAGTGCACCTAAAACTCCAACGTAGATTTCATTAGAATTATTTGGATTGATCTCAATTCCTGCTATACGGTCAGAATTTTCAAAACCAATTTTATCCCAATTTTTACCACCATCAACTGACTTAAAAAGACCGTCTCCAACAGAAGTACTATTACGTGTCCAAGTCTCACCAGTACCTACCCAAATAACATTATCAGGTTTGTTGGGATCTAAAGTTACCACTCCTATTGATTGTACATAATCATCAAATATCGGTGTGAAAGTTGTGCCTCCATTGCTACTTTTCCAAACTCCTCCACCAGCAGTACCCGCGTAAATAATTCTAGGATTGGTTGGATGAACTTCCAAATCAGAAATTCGGCCACTCATAAGGGCAGGCCCAATGTGACGTGCCTCCATCGATCCAAAAAGTTGTTTCCCTTTTAAAACAATCTCCTGATCTTGCGCATTTAATGTTAGGATTAAAACAAAAAATAATAATTGAACTAGTAGTAGAATAATACGTTGCATAATAAATTAGTTAGTTGGTATCTAGCAAGAAGTAATGTTGAAACTAACTAAAAATATACAGGTTACATCCCCATTTTCTTATAGACACTAATGTTAAAAAACAAAAAAGTCTCTATGATTACATAAAGACTTTTTAAATTATAATTCTATTTTTTTTCTTCAACAGGTGGTGGTGTTTCTTCTTCTTTTGGCATTTCAAACATAACAGCATCTACCTCTGGATTTAATTCAATTTTTTCAATGCTAAGTGGTCCTCCCATTTGAGTCAAAGAAAAAGGAAAATACAAACCACCAACCTCATCATAATCACTCATAGTAGATTTCATCATTTGTCCTTTCATCTGACCTGATTTAATCTCCATTTCTACTGCAATTGGTATATAGTTTTCCTTGTCAAAATAATAAAAACTCACACTTTCTTCTTCTTTACCATCAACTAAAACAGGCTTTTGTGTTAGTTTAATTTTATAACATTCGGCACCTTCCATCGTTTCATCTCCTAACAATTCTACCTGATAGCCATTTTCTTTATAATTTAAAAATGGTGATGGAAAATCTTTTACTTGATTCATTTTAAAGTTCTCTGTTTGTTCTGTGGTCATTTCTTCGGCTTTCTGGGTCATAAAATTTGTATTCCACAAAACTTTACCATTATACACACCTTGCATCATTTCTTTTCCTTGAAAGCTGATTTTAACATATTGTCTTCCATCTTTAAGTTGGAGTATTTCAATAGGTATTTCCATACCTTGTCCACTTACATTTCCAATCATTTTAATTCCCTCTAATTTCTGCCAGTTTTCTTTACCACCAGTATTTTCAAAATAATTATCTAAAATATCATCTGCACTTGTTTGTGCATAGTTTCCAATAAAAAAAGCCAAGGCTAATACTAGTAAAATATTTTTCATTCTGTTTATTTTTTTTAAATTAATTTGTTTGTATTGATTATTTCATTAGACGTATTATACACTCTTTTCGTTACAAAGCTAACTAAAATATAATAGTGTAAAAAGTTTAAGATCACACTTTATCAGACTTTTAACAATTTTACAGTACTGATAATCTAAAGATAAAAGACAAAATTTTACAGATAATTAAATGAACTTCAAACCACTAAAAGATAGTATCTTTGTAGACATTTGTTATAAAAATTGACAATTCCATAGTATTAGCACAATATACACAATCATATATGAGAGATCTAGAAATTTTAATGAACCCCAATAAACTGGTTAAATATCTTAAAAAACCGGCTCGTGAATTTTCAAAATATGATATTATTAAATATATTGACGATCATCATATTGATATGTTGAATTTTAGATATGTCGGTGAAGACGGAAAATTAAAAACCTTAAATTTTGTTATTACTAGCAAAGATTATTTGGAATCAATTCTTTCAACTGGTGAACGTGTAGACGGTTCTAGCTTGTTTTCTTATATCGAGGCGGATTCTAGTGATTTATATGTAATTCCAAAGTTTAGAACTGCTTTTGTTAATCCATTTTCAGAGCAAGCAACTTTAGATATTCTTTGTTCATTTTACACAAAAGATGGCAATCCTCTTGAAAGTGCGCCAGAATATATCCTAAAAAAAGCTTCCACTAAATTTACGGAAGACACGGGTTATACTTTTAAAGCTATGGGTGAGCTTGAATATTATATCATTAGCGAAAAAAATGATTTGTATCCTGCAAAAGACCAAAAAGGGTATCATTCTGCAGCTCCTTTTACAAATTGGGAAAATCTAAGAACAGAAGCTTTGCAAATTATCGCCCAAAGTGGTGGGAAAATTAAATATGGACATTCTGAAGTTGGCAATTTTTCGACAGAAACACACCAATATGAACAACATGAAATTGAGTTTATACCCGTAGATGCCGAAGAGGCAGTAGAACAACTTATCATCTCGAAATGGATACTGCGTATGCTCGGTCAAAAATATAATGCAACTATAAGTTTTGCTCCAAAAATTACTGTAGGAAAAGCTGGTAGTGGCCTACATGTACATATGCTACTCGAAAAAGAAGGGATTAACTATATGGCAAATGATGTAGGACTTACTGATATTGCTAAAAAAATGATTGCCGGCATTTTAAATAGAGCACAATCATTAACTGCCTTTGGAAACACCATACCCACCTCCTATTTAAGATTAGTACCACACCAAGAAGCTCCAACCATGATATGTTGGGGTGATAGCAATCGATCGGTTCTTGTTAGAGTTCCATTAGGGTGGATTGCTAAGACAAATATGATAAAAGATGCCAATCCACAGGAGAGAGGTGAAGTGCCCTATATCCCTGGGAAACAAACAGTTGAATTTAGAGTGCCTGATGGTTCTGCAGATTTATATCATCTAATGGCCGGACTTATACTCGCTTCAAAAGAAGGAATCTTATCAAAAGATTCTTTGGACAAAGCAAACAAAATGTATGTAAATGTCAATATTTTTGATGATGAACACAAAGATCTATACAATTCCTTAAAAAGCTTACCCACATCCTGTTTTGATTCAGCAACCTGTTTAGAAAAAGATAGTGATTTTTATCAAAAAGATAGTGTTTTCCCTAAAGGAACCATTAAGGGTTTTGTAAAGAATCTAAAAAAGTATAATGATAAGGATCTAAGTGAACGCTTGTATAATAAACAGGTAGAAATTCAACAATTAGTCGAGCAATATATACATTGTATGTAACTACCGTGTTGTAAATTTAATACCTTCAGCACATAATTAATTTAGATATTAAAACATTAGAAATCATGACAAAAAGAATTACATTTTTCCTAATAGGAATACTTATATCATTAATTACAATACAAGCACAAGTTAATGAAACACAGCGATTAATTTCAGATGATCTCGCAGCAGAAGACTACTTTGGAAATGGGCTTGCTGTTTCAGGAGATTATGCAATTATAGGAGCATGTTACGATGATGAAAATGGAATTAATTCGGGCTCTGCCTATATTTTTTATAATAATGCCGGAACTTGGGAACAGCACCAGAAACTTACTGCATCTAATGGTCAAACTAATGAGTTTTTTGCCCTAACTGTAACTATTTCTGACAACTATGCTTTTGCAACTTCATTAGGAGCAAATGGCTATGCAGGAAAAGTTTATGTATTTTATAACGATGCAGGAACCTGGAGTGAAACTGCAATCTTAACAGCCTCTGACACAGAAGCAGCTGACTTTTTTGGTGAATCCATGAAAATTGATGGTGATTATGCAATTATTGGAGCTTTTGGAGACGATGATAATGGAAGTCAATCAGGTTCAGCCTATATTTTTCATAACGATGCAGGAAACTGGACTGAAATAACAAAACTTATCGCCGCTGATGGTAATGAAAATGACTTTTTTGGAATATCGGTTGACGTATACAGTGATTATGCTATTGTTGGTGCAGATCAAAGTGCAAATAGTAGTGGATCAAATTCAGGTACAGCATATATCTTTTATAATAACTCCGGAAACTGGGAACAAACTCAAAAAGTTGAATCATTAGACGCTATTGTTGGAGATTCTTTTGGTGTATCAGTAAGTATAACAGAAGAATATGCAGCAATTGGAGCAAAAAATAAAAGTGATAATGGGACCTGGTCGGGTGCAGCTTATGTTTTTTATAATAATGCTGGAACCTGGGAACAAAACACAAAACTAATTGCCTCAAATGCGGCAACACAGAAACATTTTGGAAGTTCAATTGATATTTCAGGAGACACACTTATTGTAGGTTCAGAAGGAAATATATCTTTTACACCTTATGTTGCGGGCTCTAGCTATGTATATAAAAACGATTCAGGAACTTGGGGTGAAAAGTCAATTTTAACAGCCTCTGATATAGGTGTCAAAGATCAGTTTGGCTATGTTGTTGATTTTTCAAACAACTTTGCATTTGTTGGCAGCCCTCGTAGCGACACAGACTATGTTGATGGTGGCGCTGTCTATGTTTATGAAGTCATCTTTACAAGTATTATAACGCAACCCTTATCTCAGGAAAATATTCCCTTAGGAGAAAATATTACTTTCTTAGTTGAAGCTGAAGGTATGGAACTTACATACCAATGGAGAAAGAATGAAATAAATTTGACTGATGGTGGAAATATTTCAGGTGCAACTACAAACGAATTGTCAATAAATTCTGTTTCACATGCTGACCAGGGATTATACGACTGTATAGTAACTGGTGTATATGGACAAGTAACAAGCGACGAAGCCATACTTTCAACTTTATTAGGAATAAATGAAGTTTTAGATCAAGAGATTTATATTTTTCCAAACCCTTCAAATGACGGAAAATTTATTATCCAAATTCACGATCAACATGCCTTAGTTCAAATATATGATATAACTGGCAAAAAAATAAGCGCTTTATCAAAGCAAATAAACCATAATAAAATTGAATTGCAGATTAATAAATCTGGTTTCTACTTAATTCAAATTATTAGTGACAATTTAATTAAGAATTATAAAGTCATTGTAAATTAATCAATTACAATTAATAATAAGCGTTTTTTGAGTAGGCTGTTTTTAATACAGCATTCTTCTCCTTATCTATAAAAATTATAAAAAGAGTACTTACACCAATCCCGTAAACCCCAAAAAAAAGCTATAGTTTATAGCTAACAACCAATAAATTTATTAACTTCGTTATCCGTTATGTGCGTATAAAAATGTTGGTTTTTTGTACATAAATACTAGCATTTCTATATGAGTGTTATCAGTGTTGTGAAATTTTCAAACAAAAAATCTGATTAAACTTCAATACACTCACCTGGTGTTAGATTGTGCTAATCTTATTGAGGTTTACATTTTTTAATTGTCAAAATTATTTCAAACATATTGGTTTTACTATTTCCATAACAATAAGATATTGAATGTTCTATTTTAAAGAGAGAGAATCAATTTTTTTCGACATAAAATAAAAATTAATTATACTAAATAAACTTAATTATGAGAAAAGTAATATTGTTAGTGTCAATAATTTCAATCTTATTATTCGCTTGTAAAGAGACAAATAAGTCTGTAAAAAGAAACGATAAAAATGTTGATCTTATTCAAAAAGTTGACCAAACTATTCTAGAAAAGGCGATTAATAAGTTGCAACCAGAAAATGGAACCATAATAACTGGTGAGGAATTAATAATCACCTGGCCTGTTATTGTCAATCAATCAGATAAAGTAATTGTAAGGTTTCGTGAAAGTGAAAATGAAGACTGGCAAAAATTAGAAATAATGGATGGATTTGCCAAAGTGAAAGATTTAGAAAAAAATAAAGATTTTCAATATCAATTGGTGGCGCAGCTCGACTCTAAAACAATCGAAAGCACAATTAACACAGTTAGCTTTCAAAAAGGGGTTAGATTTGAAGAACATGAATATTCTTTTTCAATAGGTCGCGAATATCAAGTGCGTCGTTCGGTTAGAGTTACCAATCCAACAGCTATTTCTAAAAAAGTTGTTTTAAGTGTTGAAGATAACACTAGTGGACTAATCACGGGGTTTGTTGGAAGTGGTTCTAGTGATTTGTCCTTAGAAATACCCGCTGGAAAAACGCTACCAGTTGCTTTGCTTTTCTTTGCACAAGATGCAAAACCAGGTAATCATACATGCGTAATTCGGATGCATGTTATAGATTCCACTCCTTTAATTATGGATAATGCTATTGCGACTATTACAGTTGTAAAACCAAAATTTGAATTAAACACTTCGATTGCTTCTGTAGATCCATTAACGTTAACAACAGAACTCAGAATAGTCAACAAAGGTGATGTGCTCACCGATTTTGATATTGTTCCAATAGGAAAAAACGCAAATCGTGTGCGTTGTAATCCTAAAATAACGCATGCAGAATTATTAAAAGGAGATATTTTATCTTGTCAACTCCAGCCAATTTTAAAGTCAGGAGAAAAGGAATTTACGTGTGATATTGAATTACGTGCGGCAGGACAAAGTAAAAAAATTCCAGTTGTGTTTAAAGTGCCAGAAGATAAACAGGTTTATGTTGCTTTGACACATAGTACTATTACAAGTAAAAATAGTGGTAAGTATTGTACAAATAGCCCCAAACTCGATTCTGATATGCAAGGTAGTGGTAATGGTAATAATGAAAATGGAAATAATGAGAATGGAAATGATGGAAATGGAAATGATGGGAACGGAAATGAAGGGAACGGAAATGAAGGGAATGGAAATGAAGGGAATGGAAATGATGGGAACGGAAATGATGGGAACGGAAATGATGGGAATGGAAATGATGATACTGGTTCTGATTCTCCTAATGGCGATAGTCCCATACCATTTGATGAATTCAAAGATTATGAAGATGTTATTGTTCCTACACCTCTTAAGATTTTAAAGAAATTAGGAAAAGTCTTATTTATTAATCGTGATCTAACAGGTAATCTTAGTATTGCTATGGGAGTACGTGGAGATATAATCCGCACTCAAGTAGCCAAACATTATCTAAATCTTGAGGAAGATAATTTAACAACAGCACCTTCCATAATTGGAAAATCAACACCTAAAGAAGTAGCAATTTCATGGCATCACTATACTGAGGATGGCAATCAAGAAGTGAGCTATGCATTTATTTCTGAAGAAGGTAAAATTGAAGGTCCTATAAATATATCAAAAGCATCTGGTAATTCTCGTTGGCCAACAATCAAAGGGAACATTGATAAAACAATGCTTATTTGTTGGGAAGATGATAGAAATGGAAAAGAAATGGAGTTATACCTTTCTCGTTCAACAGACAAAGGAAAAACCTGGTCAGATCCGATGCAATTAACCCAGCATGGTTCTGGAGCTTTTGATCCTATTTTGTGGCAACAAGATAAAACATGGTTGCTTGCTTGGGAAGATGCTCGCGGTGGTATTTATACAAAACGAAGTGATGACGATGGAAAAACATGGCAAGAAGAAATCTTACTAGCTAATGGAAAAAATGCATGGCCTCAATTAGTAGGTAATAAAGATAAAATTTGGTGTATTTGGAGAGATGCTACTACTGTAAAAATCGCACATTCAGTAGATTTGGGTAGTAATTGGTCAGAAGCTACACAACTTTCAAATAATGAAAGATTAGCAGGAGAACCTACAATTGCCACAGATGGAACAAATGTTTATACTGCTTGGCGAAGTGAAAAAGAGGGGAATAGTGAAATTATGTTTAAAGCACAAATTGATGGTACTTGGGGTGATAGTGTTCAAATAACAGATGATTCTGTTATGAGTGAGTATCCAAGCATTTCAATCAATAATTCAAAGGTAACTTTGGGTTATATTTCTACAGATTTAGAACATGCCTCAGGATACGCAAGGATTTCTAATGACAAAGGTAAAACATGGGAGCCCGTTTATCGTTTGCCAAGATTAAACCCAAATTTAAACCAAGCACTTCTTGTCGTTAATTTTGATTTGCCATGGGATCGTAGTACTTATAAAAAACACAGCCTTGATATATTTGTCAATAAACATAAAATAGCGGAGTTAATTGATGTAATTCCAGAGGGAACTTATGTGTTTCCGGTACATCCAAAATTTTTAAATTATATTCCGGGAGGTATATCCAACAATAAAATACGAGTTTTGACAAAACATCTAAATGGAGGACATTATGTGGTAGCTGCCAATTTTAAAATGATTCATTTTGTCGAACATCAAGAGCTTTTAGTAGTTGCAAGTTCGCAAGAAGAAGCAGATAAATTAGCGCAACAAAAGTTTGATTTTTTCGTAAATCACGACCGTCCAGACGCCGCTGTTTTTTCAAATCTTATTACTGATTTGCCTGAAAATCTTGATAAAGAGCAGACAATTAGCCTAAAAGTAAAAGTGTCAAATGTGGGACCTGTAACTTTAAATGGAGGGAAATTAGAATGTGTACAACTAACAGACGATGCTGAAATAGCATTGGGCAAACCTGTCCCTTTTAATAGTATTTCAGCTGGACGTTGTTTAAGCGTTCCTATAAGCTTTGAACATGATGGCAAACCAAAACGAGTAGCAATAAGAGTAATACCCGATGGACCAGATGCCGATTTAAGTAATAATGTTCATATTTTACGCATTGGTATGTTAGACCAAGGTTATTTAAAACTTATTTCTAAGAGTAGTATGGGTTACAGTATTACAACCCCATTAAACGGAGAAGAAGTTGCAAAAGGGAAAGCGAATGACATACTAATAATACCTACTGGTGTATATAATCTTATGGATGTTAATGGAGAATTAATACTTCCCAATATTGCCATTAAAGGCGGTGAAACAACCATTGCCGATCCGAGTAACACCGGAATAGTTGAAGTACGTGCCTATAAAGATGTTGACTTCACCTTTACTCCATCTGAAGGAGAAACGATAACTGGGAAAAGTAATAAAGACCTAC
>JAUVBX010000024.1 GCA_030590985.1 Lutibacter sp.
GTATAATTAATTGCTGCGGAATTTCCTAAGCGAAAATTCACTCACATTAATTATCTTTGGTCATAACGGAAAATGACTTGCGTCCTTTTCCGCAACTAATCATACACAAACCGTTGATAAAGTTATTCGCAATTCAGGCTAACTATATCTAATTTTCCATTTACTAATTCCAACTCATATTTAGTGTCAAGGTTCCTTGTTTTTGCTTTCTAAATTTTTAGTTTGCAATTGATAAATCATATCACCCAAATAAGCAATCTATCTAAAAAAGGTATAGAAAATACCATAAAACTACTTAACGAGGAATGAACCATTCCCTTTATTTCACGTTACCCTTGAACTTTTTTTGTTAGGGGATTTTTTAATTCATACATTTGGATAAGATATTGCGTATTTTATTGACAGTATTAACTAAATTTTTCACCTCATGAAACTCTATTTTCCAGTTTTGATTAGTTTCTTACTTTTGAGTAACCTAAGTTGTTCTCAAATAAAAGAAACTTCAATTAATAGAAAAACTATTCAATTTACATCTCTAGATAATTTACCGATTACAGCTGATTTATATATGACAAATGAGTTAGATGCACCTTTAATTATTCTCTTTCATCAAGCTAGATTTAGCAGAGGTGAATACCTTGAAATAGCTCCCAAATTAAATAAATTAGGATTTAATTGTTTAGCAATTGATCAAAGATCTGGAAAAGAGGTAAATGATGTGGTAAATCAAACTCATATAGAAGCAGTTAATAAAAATTTAAATACAAAATATAAAGATGCAATTCCAGATTTAGAAGCTGCCTATTTTTATGCTAAAGACGAATTACATTCAAAAAGTATTATTATTTGGGGTAGTTCGTATTCATCGTCACTTGTTCTATATTTAGGGAGTAAATATTCAGATAAATTGAAAGGAATAGTATGTTTTTCACCTGACGAGTATTTTACCATTGATGATTCTAAGATTAAAACATTTGCCTCAAAAATTACATGTCCAGTCTTTATTACATCTGCCAAGAATGAACAAGAATATTGGCAAGAAATATATAATGCCATACCTTCAAATAAAGCATACTTTGTTCCCGAAGGTAAAGGAAATCACGGTTCTAAAGCATTGTGGAAAGAAAATGAAGGGAATGAAGAATATTGGCAAGCTGTAACAGTTTTTTTACAAAAACTAAAGGGGTAATGGAAATGCTTTTAACTGTTTATAGATATTAGATTAAAAATTTCAAAGAAAAATAAATGAATAAGTATAACGACCAACAAATTATTGATTCATGGAAAATCAATGCTAAGCCGTGGATTACTGCTATTGAGAAAGATGAAATTGAAAGTAGGGTACTCGTAACAAACAAAGCAATAATTGATGCTGTAGTTGGAATAAAGTCAAAATCAGTTCTTGATATTGGTTGTGGGGAAGGTTGGTTAGTTAGAGAATTGGAAAAAACAGGCATACCTTCTTTAGGTATTGATGTTATTCCTGAGTTGGTAGCTTTTGCTAAAAAAGAAGGAGGAGGCAGGTATAAAGTCATAGCTTACGAAAGTTTGTCATACGAAAAACTTAAAGAAACATTTGATGTAGTTGTTTGTAATTTTTCATTACTCGGTAGGGAATCAGTTATAACTTTGTTTGAAAAAATACCATTTTTACTAAATAATGGAGGTTCGTTTATAATCCAGACCATTCATCCAGTTGTTGGTTGTGGTGATAGCATATACAAAGACGGTTGGCGAGGAGGATCATGGGGTGGTTTTAGTGATAAATTTAGTAATCCAGCGCCATGGTATTTTAGAACAATAAAATCGTGGAAATCCCTGTTTTTGAGTAATGGATTTAGTATAGATAAAATAGTAGAACCTTTGAATAAAGAAACACAACTTCCGGCTTCTATTCTATTTATTGGAATTAAAGATAGAAATTAAAAATCGTAATCAATTGGAGATTATTGAGTAACCCCATTTCATGAGTTTGCAAATCACAATATTATGACTAGTTAATAATCCCAAAAAGTAAACGTATCTTTACAACAATCAAACAAACCTAAATCATGAAAGAATATAAATTTATACATCAAAAACTAACGCCGATAAAAAGAGATCCTGACTTTGAGGACTTATTAAACTCGTATGCTAAAACAGGTTGGCGAGTAGTTAATGTTGTAGTACATCGAGGTATAGTAAAAGCTATTATTGAAAGAGATAAAAAAGAATAATAATTTTGAAAGTACCATTTAGTAAAGAAATTCAAAATTTGTTAAATAAAATCCTAAAAAACACCATACTTCTTGTATCGGTGTTTTTTTAGTTATTTTTGTTGAAAATATATCAATTGAAAAAATCTTTTTTAATAGCATTTTTACTTATAGCAACAATAGGTTTTTCGCAACAAAGAAAAATTCAATTGATTCATTCTGATAATACATTCAAAGATGATGTTAAATATCCAGATGCTATTGTTGCATTAGGGAATGTTATGGTAGAGCATGAAGGAGCAACTATTCAGTGTAAACAAGCTTTAATATATCAAAATGTTAATATTATTAAAGCTTTTGGCGATGTGATTATCAATCAAGGAGATACAATTATACAACATAGTAAATATGTTCATTATAATGGTAAAACTAAAATGGCAGAATCTTGGGGAAATGTTGTTTTAAAAGACCCGAAAATGACGCTTACTACTGACACATTGCATTTTGATAGAACTAATCAACTTCTATTTTATCAAAATCATGCTACTATTAAGGATAGTATCAATACTTTAAATAGTGATATTGGAAAGTATTTTTTAGAAAATAATAAATTTCAGGCACTCTCTAAAGTAATAATTACTAATCCAGATAATACAGTCTTATCCGAACATCTCGATTATTATACAAATACGGGTATTTCTAACTTATACGGTCCTTCAACAATTGTTGGGAAAGACAATACACTCTATTGTGAAAAAGGTCATCATAATAGTAAAACTCGCATTTCACATTTTATAAAAAATGCAAAACTAATGTATAAAGATAGGGTCATTGAGGGTGATAGTTTGTATTATGATGAAAATAAGAAATTTGCTTCTGCTACAGGTCATATTGTCGTAACTGATACGATTAATAACTCGATTATTAAAGGAGAATATTCCGAGTATTTTGAGGCTAAAGATTCTGTTTTTGTTGTGGGAAAACCGCTGGCTATTAGCATGGTTGAAAACGATTCGACTTTTATACACGGAGATACATTATTGGTAACTGGAAAACAAGATTATCGAATTATTAGAGCGTATCATCATGTTAAATTCTTTAAAAAAGATTTACAGGGAAAATGTGATTCGTTATATTCAAATGAAGTAACGGGTTTAACTAAAATGTATCGACGTCCTATATTGTGGAGTGATGTTAATCAAATAACGGGTGATACAATTCATTTTCTAACAAATAAGGATACTAATGAGTTGGATTCTTTAAAAGTTTACAATAATTCCTTTGTTATTAAGCAAGATAGCACAGGTGGTTTTAGTCAAATTAAGGGTAAAAATCTATATGGAAAATTTATTGATGATGCCTTAGATAATATTTATGTTTCAGGAAATGGACAAATGATTAATTACAATAGAAATGAAAAGGAAGAATTAATAGGAATTACTAAAATGACCTGTAGTAATATGGAATTTCTATTTAAGGAAGGTGAATTAGATAATCTTAAATATACCATCAAACCAGAAGGTAAAACATACCCTCCATCAAAATTTCCTGAAAGCGAAGGAAAATTAGCTGGTTTTTTATGGAGACAAGATGAACAACCTCTAACTAAAGATGATATATTTAAACATGATCAAGGTGATGATGCTTTAATAAAAGAAATTATTGAAGCGGAAAATATCGCGAAAAAAGAAGTTCTAAAAGCAGCAAAACTTCAAAAAATAGCAAATGAAAAAGCTAAACAATTAGAAGACAAAGGCAATAAATAATTTTGATGAAATCGGATTTTTTAAAATATCAAGCACAAACCTCTTCACACCCTTTAGCTATTGAAATTGCTTCAGCAAAAGGAGTCTATATTTATGATACATCAGGGAAAGACTACCTAGATTTTGTAGCTGGAGTTTCTGCTAATACTTTAGGTCATCAACCAAAGCGCGTTACAAATGCAATAAATGATCAATTAGAAAAGTATACACACGTAATGGTATATGGTGAGTTTATACAAGAACCACAAGTTGCTTTAGCCAAACTATTAGTTGCTAATTTACCAGAGCCTTTAGACAATGTTTATTTAACTAATTCGGGTACAGAGGCTACGGAAGGAGCCTTAAAACTAGCTAAAAGATATACCAATAGATACGAAATTATAGCAGCAAAGAATTCTTATCACGGTAATTCACAGGGTGCTATGAGTGTGTCAGGGAATGAACAAACAAAATCTGCTTTTAGACCACTAATACCAGGTACTAAATTTATTGAATTCAATAAATTTAAGGATATTCAAAAAATCACCTCACAAACAGCAGCAGTAATTTTGGAAACTATTCAAGGTGGAGCTGGATTTATTGTTCCTGTTGCAGGTTATTTAAAGGCTGTTAAAGAACGTTGTCAGGAAGTTGGAGCACAGTTGATATTAGATGAAATACAATCAGGTGTAGGGCGTACAGGTAAATTATTTGAATTTGAGAATCACGATATCGTTCCTGATATTTTAATCACAGGAAAAGGGCTAGGAGGGGGCATGCCAATTGGTGCTTTTATAGCTTCACGTGAAATAATGGCATTATTACAAGAACATCCCAAATTAGGACATATCACTACTTTTGGTGGGCATCCTGTAATTGCAGCAGCTGGTTTAGCGACTTTAAAAGAAGTTCTTGAAACTGATATAATGTCTCAAATTAATGCTAAAGAAAAGCTCATTCGGAAATTATTAATTCATCCTTTAATAAAAGAAATTAGAGGAAGAGGCTTAATGCTTGCTCTTATGGTAGAGACCTCTGAGATAGCATCAAAAATCATTTTAAATGCACTAGACAAAGGGCTCATTTTGTTTTGGTTATTATTCGAAGGCAAAGCTATCCGTATAACTCCACCATTAAATATTAGTAACGAGGAGATTAAAAAGGGATGTGCAATTATCATTGAGGTTATGGATGCTGTTTTTGCTAGCTGTGATTATCCGAAAATTATACGTGATGCACAAAAGGAATAACTTCAATTTAAAATTTATTGTCACATAATTATTGCTTAGTTTTGCTCACTATTTTTTATATGCCAAATAGTTTATGACAACACAAGACAAAATAGATAAAGGTTTAATGCTTCCCCTAATGGAAGAATTCTACACCATTCAAGGTGAAGGATTTCATAGTGGTAAGGCAGCTTATTTTATTCGAATTGGTGGTTGTGATGTAGGTTGTCATTGGTGTGATGTAAAAGAAAGTTGGGATGCTTCACTACATCCAGCAACTGAAACAGATATTATTGTTAGAAATGCAGTTAAATATTCTGATACTGTAGTTATTACTGGTGGAGAACCCTTACAATGGAACATGGATTATTTAACATCTCAATTGCATAAAAACAAACTAAAAATTCATGTTGAAACTTCAGGAGCTTACCCCTTATCTGGCGAATGGGATTGGATATGTCTATCACCAAAAACAAACAAATTACCTCAAACTAAAATATATTCATTGGCAAATGAGTTAAAAGTTATAATAAGAAGTAAACAAGATTTTATATTTGCTGAAGAACAAGCTAAACAAGTTGCAAAAGATTGTCAGTTATACCTTCAACCAGAGTGGAGTGTTCGAGAAAAAATGATACCACTTATGACTGAATATGTTATGTATAATCCAAAATGGAAAATATCAATTCAAATGCATAAATACTTAAATATACCTTAATAACCTGAATTCAACCTAATATTTGTTTACAGTTTGAATGAATTTTTATTCAATTCGTAGGTATATTTTTGAAGGACTAACTGGTTAGTTTGAGAAAATATGGCAAGAATTGGAAAAAATTCATCAAATCCTTTGGAAATACAAAGAAAAGGCAATCTTTTCGGGTAAAATTAATAAAATATCTAGATATTCCTTTTAATTTTACACTTCAAATCTTACCTTTTTTATGAATTCTGTAAATTAAATCTTAGGTTGAATTCAGGTTAATAACAGATTTGGTATATTATTTGTGATTATCTTTGTCTAAAATGATTAAGATTATGAATATAAGATTTCTTTTCCTTTTTTTCTTAATGACTGTATCGTCATTTGCACAAACTAAAGCGGACGATATTGATAAGGCTATACAATTAATTGAAATATATGATGGAGTAACAACTTATGATACACTGTTAAAAAGCAGACTCGAAAATATCTCTGATCCCAAACAAATAGAGTATTGCAATAAAGTTGTTATTCTTATAACATTAAAAAAAACAGAAATTACTACCTATCTTTCTAAAAGATTTACTCAAAAAGAAATAGATAAAGTATATGATGAACTATCTAACGAAAGTTTATTTGTCTACTCTCAAAAAACAATATCATTTATTAAAGAATGGCGAACTAAGAGAAGAGAATTAGAAAAAAGTTTTAAAACGATTTGTGATTCTTACCGTTAGGAAGTCTGTTTGGTTAGTGTATTTTTAGCTAGATTTAAAACTTGTTGAAATTGTTCTTCTTTATTGATGTTTGATGCATCAATCTCAATGGCGTCTGCTACTTTAATTAAGGGGGAATCTGCTCTTGTACTATCAATTTCATCTCTTTCTACAACATTGTTATAAATAATATCAAAATCAGCATCTAAGCCTTTTTCTTGAAACTCTAATAGACGTCTTTCGGCTCGAATTTTGGGGTCAGCTGTGAGAAATATTTTTAATTCTGCGTCAGGAAAAACAACACTTCCAATATCTCTTCCATCCATTACTACTCCTTTATCTTTACCAATTTTTCGTTGGATTTTGACCAAATATTTACGCACTTCAGGAACGGTAGCAATAGGACTGACAAAATTAGAAACACGTATACTTCTTATAGCTTCTTCAATATTTTTACCATTTAAAAACATCTCTGCAAATCCTAGTTTTTTATTATACTTAAAAGCTAATTTTATTGCAGATAGATTTTTAATAAGAGATTTCTTATCAAACTTTTTTTTGGTGATATAATTTTGTTGCAGTGCATATAAAGTTACAGCTCTATACATGGCGCCTGTATCTACATAAATATAGTTGAGTTCTTTTGCTAATCGTTTGGCAACAGTACTTTTTCCTGTAGATGAGTAACCATCGATTGCAATGGTTATTTTAGGTGAATTAGTTGACATAATTAGTATAAGTTAACTCCTAAACTAAACGAATGTGTATCAGCAAAAGGATGATATTTAGAAAAGGCATAATTTAATTTGAATCGCTTTAATTTAAGTCCAAAACCAAGACTAATACCCGCAAATGTTCTTGTTTGATTTAAACCTAATTCTTGTGCTCTTTGTATGTTGAATCCAGTTCGTAACGAAAAACTACTATCGGGAAATAATTCAGCACCTATAACAACATGCCGCATTAAATTATCAATAAAAGTAGGCTTATTATCAAAAATATTTCCTTCAAAGTCAGTAGTGCTATCAGACGGATTTGCATAAGATAAATTCCATCGTTGCAAATTATCTAATGTTCCATGTATCCTAATCGGTACATGCTCTAATTGATAACTACCCCCAACTTGTATTTGTAATGGTAAAGGTTCTTGTAGATCAGTATAGTTTGTAATCTGTGTTCCTGCATTTCGTAAAACAGCAGCAAAACGATAAGGTTTAGCTTCATTGTTATACATAATTCCAATATCCGCAGCTACTCCTAATGAGGTATATTGCTCAATTACAGAATTAATAATTTTAGCATTAGCTCCAACAAAGAAATATGAATGAGGAATTTGATAGGCATAACCTACAGAAAAGGCAAGATCAAAAGCTTTAAATGTTCCTGTCTCTGTTCCATTTTCATCTGCAGCAATAAAAGTTCCATAATTCAGATAAGTTATACCCGAATGAAATGTACCAATATGTCTATTGATAGTATGAGCATAAGCTACTGATACGTAGTTGATTTCAGTTAAATAGTTAACATAATTAAAAGACATTTTTGAATCCATTTCAGCATTGATACTGGCTGGATTCCAGAAAGGTTGATTTACATCATCTGTCAAAGTTAAGACACTGCCACCTAAAGCAGTTTGTCTTGCTGATGTAGAAAAGTTTAAAAAAGAATAAACCTGTTCACCGCCTACTTGTGCAGAACTTATAAGGGAAAATAAAAATAAAAGTAGGCCGAGTTGTTTCATTACCAATACTAACGTTAAAATATATTTATTGTTGTTTTATTATTCTATACTATTCATTCTCAAAGATATTAACCTGTTCATCATAAAATTGACTAGCCTCTTCGATTAAACTAGCTACTTCAGATGCTAATTCCTCTTCATTTGCACCAACTAAGTCCTCAAGCCATGTAATTTCGTCATCGACTAAATTGATAATAAATTGTGGATATTCTGTATGAATAATAAAAATAGCATCAGCATAATCAGCGTGATCGCCCAATAAAAATTTAGGTATTTCCATGATGTAGTTGTATTAGTTTTTTTGTCTTATAATTAAAACGTAAAAATAGTAAAATTGCGGATGTTGTCAAACCTAAAGATAGACCAATCCATATTCCTAAGGTTTTGAATTCAGTATGTAAACCTAAGTAATAACTAACAGGAAATCCGATAACCCAATAGGCTATAAATGTTAATAATGAGGGCATCCATACATCTTGTAAACCTCGTAACGAAGCTAAGATAACTGCTTGCAAACCATCTGATAACTGAAATAATGCGGCTACAATTAGTAAGGTTGCTGCCATTTCAATGACCTCTTTTTCTTGTGTAAATGCATAAGGCAACACATTGTGAAATGCATAAAACAAGAGCATAAATACAAACATGATGATAATAATTAGTAGGTAGTTTGAAAAAGCGATACGACGTAAATTAATATAGTCACCTTTTCCTTTTTGATTACCTATACGCACGGTTGTTGCTACACCAATTCCTATTGCAATCATAAAAGTAGTAGACGCAAGTTTCATCGCTATTTGATTAGCAGCTTGCGAATAAGCCCCTAATACGCCAGCTAACATAACCGCTGCGACAAAAACACCCACTTCAAATAACATTTGTAAGGCAGTAGGAAAGCCAAGGTTTATGATTTTTACAAAGGTTTTCCATTTTAGTTCCGCTTTTTTGAGTAAAATAAAAAACGGATCAAATACACTTACCTTCCTCATCAAGAAATACATAATTAAGACCATACCTATACGAGAAACCAATGTGCCGGTCGCTGCTCCCACTAATTCTAATCGAGGGAATATCCAAATACCATAAATCAATAAATAATTAATAAAAACATTTATTACATTCGCAAAAATAGTGGCTTTCATCGCATGTTTGGTTTCAGAAGCACCATCTGCAAATTGTTTTAAACCTTGAAAGATCATTAATGGAATCATTGATAAGGCCACAATTTTAAAGTAGGGAATTGCCAAAGCTACCACTTCTGGGGGCTGTTTTAAATGATGTAATACAGGCTCAGCAAACAGCAATACGACAAACATCGCCAAACCTAAACTTGTATTTAAAATCATTCCATGTTGAAAAATAGCACGTCCCTTTTGGATGTCTTTTTCACCGTCTGCTTCAGCAATTAAAGGCGTCAGGGCAAAAGAAAATCCCAGACCAATAGATATGGCGATAAACACCAAACTATTTCCCAATGAAGTTGCTGCTAATTCTACAGGGCCTAAAACACCTACCATAATATCATCGGCTAGACCCACCAAAACATGTCCTAGCGAACCCATGACTACAGGGGTAGCGAGACGTATATTTGTTTTAAATTCGGATGTATACTGACGTAATACCATAGGGTGTTTTGAATTTGCGAAAATAGGAATAATATTTACGAATAAGGCTAAACAATATTAGTCTTTAGCATTTTTAAAACTATATATCAAAAAAATCTATCAACAAATAAAATTTTAGTATCAAACTCTTATATAAAAATAACTTTTGCTCGTATATTTGCACAAACAAAAATAAATTAACTTAAAACGTATAAATCATGGCAGTATTAGTCGGTAAAAGAGCTCCACACTTTGTAGCACAAGCAGTTGTAAATGGAGTAGAATTTGTAGAAGATTTTTCATTAGATCAATATTTAGGAAAAAAACATGTGGTATTTTTCTTTTACCCAAAAGATTTCACCTTTGTATGTCCTACAGAATTACATGCATTTCAAGAAAACTTAGCAGCATTTGAAAAAAGAGGAGTAGCAGTTGTAGCATGTTCTACCGATACCGAACAATCTCACTGGGGATGGTTGCAAATGAGTAAAAATGAGGGAGGTATTAAAGGAGTTACTTATCCAATAGTGGCAGATACTAATAAAACTATTTCAAAAAATTATGATGTATTAGCAGGTGATTATTTCTATGATGAAAATGAAGAGTTACAGGCAGATAATGAATTAGTCGCTTATCGTGGTCTATTCCTAATTGATAAAGATGGTATTGTTCGTCACCAAGTAGTTAATGATGATCCACTTGGACGTAATGTTGAAGAAGCTCTACGAATGGTAGATGCATTACAATTTACTGAAGAGAATGGTGTAGTTTGTCCCGCAAACTGGACAAAAGATAAAGAGGCAATGCCTGATACACATGAAGGTGTTGCAAAATACTTAGCAAAAAATTAATGTGATCTAGAAATTACTAACTGCAAAACTCACACTATTTTTGTGGGTTTTGTTTTTCGAAGAATTCAATAGTATATATAAATAATTAAAATAGATTAAAAATGGCAAAAATAACCCTAAAAGGAAACCCTGTAAATACAATTGGTAATTTACCAAAAGTTGGAAAAAAAGCACCTAAATTCAAATTAGTTAAAAGTGATTTATCAACCGCTAAACTAAAAGATTATAAAGGTACTAGATTAGTATTAAATATTACACCAAGCATTGATACAGGTGTTTGTGCAAATTCAGTAAGAGAATTTAATAAATTGGCTACTCAATTTGAAAACACAAAAGTATTATATATTTCAAAAGATTTACCATTCGCACAAGCACGTTTTTGTGGAGCTGAAGGAATTGATAATGTAGAAACATTATCTGATTTTATTAAAGGTAAATTTGGAAAAAAATATGGTGTAACAATACTTGATGGACCAATGAAAGGATTACTTTCAAGATCAATAGTTGTTATTGATGAAAGTGGAACTGTAATTTACACAGAACAAGTTTCTGAAACAATTGACGAACCAAATTATGACAAAGTAATTGAAGTTTTGAAATAATAACTTTTGATTAATATAATTTATAACTCCAAATTTTTATATTGAAATTTGGAGTTTTTTATTTCGTATAATTCTAGTAGTTTTGTTACAAATTAAAAAATATACAAATTGGCTTCAGAAAACCAAAATTTAGGATTTGTAAAAGGTAGAGTTCGTGGTGGTTTTATTGCCATGAAAGGAGCCTTTCTTTTTGTTACAACAGAACACAGTGGTATGGTTCAAGCCATATTAGCAATATTATTGACTATTGCAGGGTTTTATTATAAAATCTCATTAACAGAATGGATGTTTCATGTAATTGTACTCGCCTTAGTTTTGGCCGTAGAGGCAGCTAATACAGCCATAGAAAAACTTTGTGATTTTGTACACGATGAGCATCATAAAAGCATAGGTTTTATAAAAGACATAGCTGCAGGTGCTGTGTGGTTTTCAGCCATAGCTGCTCTAATTGTAGAGCTACTTATTTTTTGGCCAAAAATGTTTTAAATTCAAGCTACTTCATTGTCTCCTCGAGCGCAGTCGAGAGGTTATTTTAGCATAAACTTGTTATTTGATAGACTAATTCAGTAACAACGTCTTTTTTGTAACAGTATAATTTTCAGATTCAATACTGTAGAGATAAAAACCGCTAGTTAATTTAGTACCAAAATCATTTTTTCCATCCCAGTTTAGCTCATGTTTTCCTATTCCCAAAGTATTCGTGTTTAAAAGACTCTTTACTTTATTTCCTAATAGATCATAAATACCAATTGAAATACTTGTCTGTTTTATGAGAGAAAAGGATATAGTTGTTTCTTTAGAAAAAGGATTTGGATAATTTTTAACCGAATGAAAGTCATTATTAACAAGTGCATCAACATCTAAATAACTAGGTGTTATAAAAGAATAATAAACATCTTGACCTCCATTTAAGGTGTTTGCCCATGACAAATGTGCTCCTAAGTCAGTTGATTTCATATCAAAATAGTCACCCATTTTATTTTGATTAGGATAACCAATATGTGGATCGAAATAATCAGAAACTTGTTCGTTTTCAGACCATGTAGCACCTTGATTAGTAGAGTAGGAGTAGTATAAGGAAGAATGATGTGGTGTGTTAGTTGGTGCATCTCTGGTGTCTAACCAAATAACATCAATTCGACCGTTGGGTGCAACTGACATCGTGCCAAACCATTGGTGGTTATTTGTTCCTGAATCCGTATTAATACGAATGGGAGATTCAAAAGTTTGTCCACCGTCGGTACTCTTTGCAAACATAACATCCGCTGGATCACTATTTGAGTTACGAGAAACAGAAGCCAATACATAAACATTTCCCGCTCCAGGACCATCAGACACATCAGTATCAACCCAAGCTTGACCAATTAAGCCCTGAGGATTAATAGGATCCCAACCACTAAGGTGACCATCAAGATTTACAGAAGTTGTAAAATCCCAAGTAACATTTTGGTTAGAATCTTGAGCTGTAGAAGATTTAACTAAAGTAATTGTGTATTGTCCTTCTCCAACAATGTATAATTCACCAGCAGAACCTATGGCAAGTGTTCCCCAACTTGGGTCACCAGATACTGTTACACAATTTTCGTAAGTATCACCATAGTCAGTTGAACGCGTAAAAGCTCCAGGGTAACAAATACTCCAATAGGAAGTCCAAAAAGAATAGTTGTTTCCAGCACCAACGCCATCTGTTTTATCTATTCGCATCCATTGTTTATCACCTCCGTAGGCATAGGTACCAGTGTCCCATACAACTCCACCATCATTGATTCTAAATACATCACACACAAAATCGCCACTGGCATTGTGTGATAGGCTATTGTAATAAAAATTTCCATCCGCATCAAAGTCTAATACAGGGTCAGATCTAAAAATACCAGCTTCAATAGGTTCAGGAAAAGTCCATGTTACACCAGCATCTGTACTATACCCATAGCCGGCTTGTCTAAAATTATTAGTTACCGTATCAAATTGTCTCCAACCAATTACTATTCTATTTGGATTAGTTGGGTCAAAGGCTATGGATGGTTCGTTACCCGCATCTCCAACAATATTATTACCTCCTGCATCAATATTTACTTGTGTCGTAAAAATGCTACTGTTTTGATATTTATATGCAGGTGATTTTTGCATGTTGTTTCGGTCAACATATATATATGGATCATCTGGTATTTCATGGTGCATGTTCTTTCTTTGCACATTTTTATTATTTTGACTAAAACTATTAATTGACATAAAAAATAGGAGAACTAGTATAGAAATAAGATTTGAATTTTTCATGATTGGCGTAATTATTGTGTCTGTTTAAAAAAATTAAATTAGATTGTTTGTGTTAAAGATAAAATATTTTTTTGCTTTAGTAATTTATCATATCATAATAAATGTATAAATTTGTATAACTTTAAATTTTTAAATTATGAAAAATATATTTTTTGCGACCTTATTATTGATGACTTTTTCAATAGCTTTATATTCTTGTAAGCCATCAAAAAAAGAAAAAGTCGAGATAAAAAAATTAGAACAAGAAACGAAAGCAATCGATTCATTATCTTATGAGATTGAAAAATCGAAACAAGAGATTGATAAAAGTACAGAAGAATTAGATAAATTATTAGAAGAACTTTAAACCCATTAAAATGAAAAATTTAACTCAAAAATCAATTACACTATTATTTACTTTTAGTATTTTTATTTTTTTAAGTGCTCCAGTTTTAGCACAAAAAGGTAAAGACAACGGAAAAGGAAAACAAAAACAAGAGATGTCTTTAAAACAAGATAATCAATTCTCCAAAACAACTGAAAAATCTGAAATGCAGGAAAAAAAGAAGGAAGATAGTGACGTTGCTACACAAAGAAAAGGTCAAACAAAAGGACCAATAGGAAAAAAAGATCAGGATAATAAATTAAAAGATCAAAAACAAGATAAAGAAAAAGCTCAAGGAAAAAAACAAATGAAAAAGCAAAATCAAGATGAAATGGTACAAGATGATAAAGGAGGTAAAGGAAAGGGAAAAGAGAAAAAAGACAAGGATAATAATGGAAAAGGAAAAGTAAAGAGTAATAATGGAAAGGGAAATGCTTATGGTAAAAATAAAGAAGGTCTTTCTGGAAGAGAATTTGGACAAAAAAGAGCTGAAGAAGCCAAAATGAAAAACAAAAGAGTAAAAGAAGAATACCAAAATTCGCTTAGTATAGCAGATGAAAGAACTAGACTAGGAAGAGAACGAATTAAAGAATCGAACGAAAAATTAGAAAAAGAAAAAGAAACAAAAACAATAAGTGAAGAAGATTATCAACTTAAAAAAGAAAAAATTGGGGTTGTTGAAGCAGCTGTTAAAAGATTAGAAGAAAAGCTTAAGAAAGCAAAAGAATTAGAAAAATAAAATAATTATTTAAAAAATATAAAAAAATCTTGGAGTTTTTAACTCCAAGATTTTTTTTGCTCTAAAAATACACAAGTTTTCTGAATTGATTGATAACTATCCACGTAACTCAGCTCCAAACTGTTTTTCAAAAGCTTGCAATAGTTTTTGCATCACTTTATCAATCACTTTATCATTAAGTGTTTTGTTATTATCTCTTAGTAAAAATGAAAGTGCATATGATTTTTTCCCTTCAGGTAGATTTTTACCTTCATAAACATCAAAAAGAGCTACTTCTTTTAAAAGTTTTTGTTCCGTTTGAAAAGCTACATTGTATAATTCTTCATAACTAACTTTATTATCTAACAACAAAGCAAGATCACGCTTGACCATTGGGAATTTTGGTAAATCTCGAACATTTATTTGATGTTTATCCGTCTTTTCAAAAAGTTTTTGAATATTGATATCAGCATATAAAACTTCTTGTTTGATGCCGAAGCTTTTTAAAATTGATTTTTTGACAACTCCTAAATCAGCTACTTTTATTTTACCATCATAAAAACTAACACCTTCTGAAAAGATGTCATTTTTACTTGGTTTTGTTTTGTATGTAATTATGCCACTTTTTGTCAATAAGGCTGCTACTGTTGCTTTTAAATAAAAGAAATCAGCTTTTTGGTCAGCTATTTGCCAATGATTTTGATTTTGATACCCAGATACGTATAAGGCTAGATGTTTTTCTTCTTGATAGCCACTTTCATATTTGTGATAGGTTTTGCCAAATTCAAATAATCGGACATTTAGCTGTTGTCTTTTAATGTTATGTGTAATGCTTTCTAAACCACCGAATAACATAGATTGACGCATGGCCTCTAAATCAGTACTTAAAGGGTTTAGCATTATTACAGATACCTCATCTTTTAGTTTGTCAGATAGATTGACATAATCAGGTTTAGTCAATGAATTAGACATAGTTTCATAAAAACCTTGTGCTACCAATTGGTTTGCTAGGACATTTTCGTATTTCTCATTTTCAAATTCTGAAAATGAAATTGATGTATTGAGTTTTTGAGAATATTCGACATTATTATAGCCATAAACACGTAATATTTCTTCAATGACATCAGCCTCACGATATACATCAACTCGATAAGAAGGAATGGTTAAACCTAAAATTTGTTCTGTTTCACTATTAATTTTAATATCTAGAGAGGCTAATATGTTTTTGATGGTTTCTTTAGGGATTTTCTGTCCGATTAGGCGAAATATATTATTATAATTAACTACTACCTCATAATCTTTAAACTTTTCAGGATAAAACTGTTGAATATCAGAGGATATTTTACCTCCAGTTGTTTCTACAATCAATAATGCAGCCCTTTTGAGTGCATATTTTACAAAGTTGATATCAATACCACGTTCAAAACGGAAAGAAGCATCGGTATTTAAACCATGTCTTTTGGCAGTTTTTCTTATAGAAATAGGATTAAAATAAGCGCTCTCTAAAAAGATACTTGTAGTTTTTTCTGTAACTCCTGAGTGTAATCCTCCGAAGACACCACCGATACATAACGGATTTGATTCACCATCACAAATTATAATATCTTCTTCGTGTAATTTACGTTCTACTTCATCTAGAGTTGTGAATTTGGTTCCAGTTGGTAAAGTTTGGACAATGATTTTGTTTCCTCTAATGATCGCAGCATCAAAGGCATGAAGCGGTTGTCCTAACTCATGTAGCACATAATTAGTAACGTCTACCACATTATTTTTTGGTGTAATACCAATAGATTTTAATCTATTTTGTAACCATTTCGGAGATTCTTTAACCGTAATGTTCGTGATAGTAACTCCATTATAACGTGGTGCCAAATTTTTATCTACTACTTCAATTTCTGTTTTTAAAGTTCGTGTGTCTACGTGAAAATCAATTACAGATGGAGATATTAGTTCTAAGTTAATTCCTTGTTGTTTTAACCCGGCTTTTAAATCTCGGGCAACACCATAATGACTCATTGCATCTGCACGGTTAGGGGTTAAACCAATTTCGAATACCTGATCGGTTTCAATCTCAAAAACTTCTGCTGCATTTTTACCAGTTTCTATGGAGTCATCAAGTACCATAATACCATCATGACTAGTTCCTAAGCCCAATTCGTCTTCAGCACAGATCATCCCATGACTTTCTTCACCACGAATCTTTCCTTTTTTAATTTTAAAATCTTTACCATTTTCATCATAAAGAATGGTGCCGATAGTTGCCACAGGTACTTTTTGACCTACTGCCACATTTGGAGCACCGCATACAATTTGTACAGGTTCTCCATCACCTAAATCAACTGTGGCTAAGCTTAATTTATCTGCATTAGGATGTTTTATACAGGTTAATACTTCACCAACAACAATTCCTTTAAGACTTCCTTTTACGGATTCTATAGTTTCGATTCCTTCTACTTCTAATCCTAGATTGGTTAACAATTCACCTGTTTTTTCAGCTTCCCAATCTGTTTTTATAAATTGTTTTAGCCAGTTGTATGCAATTTTCATATGTTTAAATATAATTTTTTTAGCGGTAACATATGGTGTTCGCTATTAATCAATTCTGAGTGTGTCAAGATTTGACATGCTCAGCTCATAAATCTGTGTTTTTTCCTAAAGATGCAAAGATACTACTTTAGTTGGCAATTTAAAATAAAAACAAAACTTCAGGATTCCGTATTAATTATAAATTTTACAAAAATATATTTGAGAAAAAAAACTACATTTGTCAAAACTTATCTAGCCCTCTATTAATTACAAATTAGCATAATAGTAAATTATTAATTTATATAAGAAATGGACTATAATAGAGTGTTATTGATGTTACTAGTAAGCACATTGTTACTTGTAAGTTGTAATAAAAAAGACAAAAAATATAAAGCATTTATTACAACTGCTGATTCGCTTTATAGCAATAAGGAGTATGAGGAAGCCAAAACATATTTCTTAAAAGCTGAGGAAGTAAAGCCTGAAATTGAATACTCATCAATAAAAATCACTAAAATTGATAGTATTCTTGTTGCATTAAAACTTGAAACAAAATATCAGGTTGCAGTTACTATTGCAGATGAGTTATTTTTTAATCAGTCGTATGATGAAGCGATGATAGCTTATCAAAGTGCCACTCAAATAATACCAGGAGATCCTTATGTAAATAAAAGAATGAAAGATATTGAGTTTTTAATTTCACAAGCAGAACAAATTACAAATAATCAATATCATGTTATAATAGGTAGTTTTAGCATTAAAGCAAATGCTGTAAAATTGCATGAGAAATTACTATCTGAAGGTTGTGATTCCTACATAATTCCCAGATTTGAAGGTAGATTTCATGCAGTTACCTGCGCATCTCATTCTGATGTTCATAGTGCTTTTAATTATTTAGGTAAAGCTAAAAATCGTTATCATAAAGATTCATGGGTTCTAAAACATGCGTTTTAGAATAAGTTTTATAGTAATTTGACTTCTGTCTAAAACCGTAAAATCATATATAATAATCGTTGTATTTCATAGATGTCATATTACCATTAGCACTTCAAAAGCTGTTTACCTATCAAATAAACATAGCTGAAGCTGAATTTATCCAAGTTGGTATGCGTGTGGCTGTCCCTTTTGGGAAAAATAAAATTTATACGGGCATTGTTTATAAAACTCATCAAAATTCACCTAAATCATATATTTCCAAAGAGATTCATCAAATTTTAGATAACCAAGCATTAGTAACTCAATCACAAATTACACATTGGCAATGGATAGCCGATTATTATATGTGTTCTTTAGGAGAAGTACTACGTGCAGCGATTCCTTCAGCACTATTACTGCAAAGTGAAACGAAGATTATCAAAAATTCTACTTTTAAAGATGAAAAATTACTTACAGATCAAGAGTTTCTCATATATGAAGCTTTGCAATATCAAGATACTTTAAATGTTGAAAAAATTAGTGCTATACTGTCTCGCAAAACGGTACTGCCTATAATAAAATCTTTATTAGATAAGGAGGTTATACTAGTGCAAGAAGTCTTATATGAAAAGTATACACCAAAATTGGTAAAATATATTCGTTTAGCTAAGAATTGGGAAGCAGAGGAAAGATTACAAGAATTACTAGACAATTTAAACAGAGCACCCAAACAACGTGAGGCTGTGTTACGCTATTTTCAGGTAAAAGGTATGAACCAAAAACTCATACCATTAACTTCTTTTGTAAAAACTAACAAACTAGCTTATAGTGCAGTAAAATCTTTACTAGAGAAAGAAATTTTTGAATCATACACTATTCAAGAAGATCGAATTAGTAGAGGTGAGTCAACGGATAATATTCCTATATTAAATAAACCTCAAAAACAAGCTTTGTTAGAGATTGAAACAGCATTTAAAGAAAAAGATATTGCTGTTTTACATGGTATTACGGGTAGTGGGAAAACAGAGATTTATGCACATTTAATTAATGAGTCCTTATCTCAAGGCAAACAAATTTTATATTTGGTTCCTGAAATCGCACTAACAACTCAATTAATCAGTCGTTTGGAACGATATTTTGGAGAACAAATTAGTGTTTTTCATTCGCGTTATTCTATGAATGAGAGAGTAGAAGTGTGGCAAAATATTTTACAAAATAAATCGAAGGCAAGGTTAATCGTTGGAGCCCGATCAGCAATATTTTTACCTTTTAATAAATTAGATTTAATTATAGTAGATGAGGAACATGAAACATCCTATAAACAATTTGATCCAGCGCCACGTTATCATGCACGTGATGCTGCCATTGTTTTAGCTAAACAGATGAAAGCTAAAGTTTTGATGGGTACTGCTACACCAAGTCTTGAAACGTATCAAAATATACGAGATAAAAAATATGCTTTAATTAAACTAGATCAAAGATTTGGAAATAGTGTATTACCTGAGATAGAACTAGTAAACCTTTCTGAGGCCTATCGAAAAAAGAGAATGACAGGTCATTTTTCAGAACGACTATTATCATTAATTAGGGAATCCTTACAAAATAAGGAGCAGGTTATATTATTTCAAAATCGCCGTGGTTTTGCCCCTATTGTGACTTGTATTTCTTGTGGAATATCACCACAATGCCCCAATTGTGATGTGAGTTTAACCTATCACAAGTTTCAGGATGAATTACGTTGTCATTATTGTGGTTTTACAGCCCAAATGCCAAAGATATGTCCTGCTTGTCAAAATCCGACTTTAGATACAAAGGGTTTTGGAACAGAACAACTCGAATTAGAACTCAAAGAGCTATTTCCTGATCAGAAAATTGGTCGAATGGATTATGATACAACACGTGGTAAATATGCATTTCATAGAATAATTAGTTCTTTTCAAGCGCAAGAAATAGATGTTTTAGTAGGAACACAAATGTTGTCAAAAGGGCTAGATTTTACCAATGTTTCTTTAGTTGGTGTGTTGAATGCAGATACCATGCTTAACTTTCCTGATTTTAGAGCACACGAACGTAGTTTTCAAATGTTAGTACAAGTATCGGGAAGGGCAGGACGTGCCGAAAAAAGAGGAAAAGTGGTCATTCAGACCTTTAATCCGGACCATCAAATTTTACAACAAGTTACTTTGAATGATTATAAAACCATGTTTAAAGAACAACTATTAGAAAGATGGAATTTTAAATATCCACCTTATTATCGTTTGATAAAAATTACACTTAAACATAAGGATTATAACAAATTGATTTTAGCTGCAGATTGGCTTGGTCAATCTTTACGAAATTATTTTAACGAATGGATATTAGGGCCTTCATCACCTGCAATAGGTCGTGTGAGAAATCTCTATATTAAAGATTTGATTATTAAAATACCACCCGAACAATCAATTAAACTTACCAAAGAAAAACTACTTCAAGTTAAGAACCATTTTCAATCAATTGGTGCATATCGTAGTATTCGTTTTAATGTAGATGTAGATAATTATTAAAGCTAATAATTGAAATTTCATTGTGAGACACAAAGCAATTTGTTGAATATATTACTATAACTTCTAAGATTGATTAACCTACGGTGCTAAATAAGTAAAAGGCACAACAGGTATATTACGTAGAATAAAAAACAGAATCACAATCACTAAAATTACCAGTGGTGCACTAGACTTATCTAAAA
>JAUVBX010000026.1 GCA_030590985.1 Lutibacter sp.
GCTCGTATCAAAGCAACTTCTTTATAACGTTTTCTTATAGAATCTATCTGATTGATGCTTTTGACCAATACTCCTCTTTTGAGTTTATTCTCTTCGATTCTATCTTTTTCAAGCCTTATATAATACTCTGAATTTACCATATTTTTAATTCCTTCATCAATATTCAATTCAATAGGAAGGGTGGTAAACGCTGTAATCTTATGATTTTTTAAATCTAAATCGGACATTCGTTTTAAAAAATCTTTAAATTCAAAATCTCTTGTATATATAGTATCGGTATTTTGCATATACCAATCATAATCAAGAATAGCGTTTTTTTCTGGTTCAATAGGTTCAATTGAAATACCTTGTAATTTACTTGCCTGCGAAAGTTTTAATTTTAAAATTTTAGCGGTTTTCGTACTGTCCCCATCACTAATCATTGAATTAATTATATCAATTTGCTTATATAACAAATTAGCACTTCCATAATTTGTTTTTACAGACATTTCAGATTTATAAACAGGTTTTCTATCCAAATCGAGTAAAAATCCAACAACCACTCCAATGAGTGTTGCTAATCCTAATACTAAAGCATTTTTACGAATAAATAATAAAAGAACTATTAAATAATGAAAAAGTGTCTTAAATATATTTACAAAAAAATTGAAAAAATTACTAAACATCTTTCCAATTTGACTGAACAGAGTACCAAGATCAATTTCTTCTTGTGGTATATTGGGTTTGGTTGCCATATTGTTTAATTTATTTTTGTGTAAATATTTGTTCTAAAATCTTTTGTGTAATCGTATAAGTTGGTTTTACACCAGTAGTCCCTAATCCTCCTGAGGCTAAAGTGCTCCCTGTTTTTAGTGGATTATCTGACGCGTAATAAGCATAACGTACTTTAACTCCTTTTGAAATATTACCTCTGATTCTTGAGGCTGATTGTATTGCTTTTTGATAGTGGGCACCTTCCATCTCTAAGCCGATAACACGCCATGTAGAATCATGAAAAAACTGTAAAATATCTTTATTTTGTAAAGAAGTCCCTAATACAGAAATCATAGCTCCTTTTATTACTGGTATATCTGAATCAGCAAAATCTCTTCTTCGTAACTGATTTTTAAATGGATAATTGTCTGCAGTTCCTTCAAAAATATGTGCAGTTGGTATCATAATATCACCTTTATCACCATCTAAAATACCCGCTTTTCCCATAATAGATACAGATTGTATAGGCATTAAAACTCTTGAACCATCATTTTTGTGATAGGGTTTCAATAATTCATCCATCGTTTCATATGCCTGTTCACCAAAGGCATAATCCATTACTACTAAAACAGGTTTATGTTTTTGGGTTTCATCAAATTCCCAATCTTTTAAATCGATTTTTTCTGTATCAATTATTTGAACATTAATGTTCGTTCCTGATGTATCTTTCACATAGATTAATCCGTTATTAGCAGCATGCTCTTTTACTAATTTACGTAAATCTTCATTAGAATCATCACTCAAAAGGTGATATAAATGTAATGAATCTTTAGATTTTGCTTGCTTTGGTAGCGCAAAACGAGCATATAAAGTATTCATTACAGAGTGCATATTGGCACTTATGATATGTATAGGGCGTTCGAGTAAATTGTTTTCAAATAATACTTTTTTAATAGTAGTTGCCCAAATATCACCATAAATATGATGTCCTATGCTATCTCGAAGATCTAATGAGAATTTTATAGTTCGTTTTTGCCCTTCATCTAACATTTCTTCAATTGCCAACTTTCCTAACCAATAAACTACTTGGGCAAATCTATCTGGATTTTCTTCTTCTGCAAAATTTTCATGAGCTTCTTTTACCTCAATATACGAACGACCTAAAATACTGCTTAAATGCACCAACAAAACTTCACGTTCTTGAGAGGTTAGTTTTTTATTATGTAAAACAATTTCTTCCAATAATTGCCATTCATGCAACATCTTGTTATCTTTATGTAACCAAACACGCTGTCGTATAGTATGTGATTCAATATACAAAAAGGTAAGATGTGTTAATATATCATATATTTCAGAACGACCACGTGTTACCTCAATACTCATTTGATGTGGATCAATCCGGTAACAATTACGACGTCTTTTTTTAGGAATTATTACTTTAAAACTACTATCTCTATAGCCTTCGTCTGCTGTTAAATTAATAAAGGTACATTCTTCTATACCCTCAGGCAAACGATCTAAAACATATACCAATCCCTTTAGCTCAACTTGATCACCACCTATACTTCCGTATATTTCTGGACGAAGTAACAACAAAGAATTACGCAAAGTTTCCCCTGATACACCCATAGGTTTATAGTAACCACGACTAAATAAATGTCGCATCGCTATATATAGTCGCTCTATAGAATTTGATGATTCTTGTGAACGAGTACGTTTTTTTATCTGTATTTTATGAGTCATTTATTCTTTTTAAAGTGGTGCAAAGGTACGATTATTCCATTACTTCAATATCTTATGATACCTTTTGGTATCGTGTAATAATTCTGTTGCTTTTACAATGGTAAAGTCAAAAGATAGTTTTTGTTTATAAACTCCTTCTTTAAAATAATATCGCTTAACGATTTCTTCTGTCAGACGATCTATTATTTCATCTTTATTCTTATCTAAATGTTTCATTTTTTCATTAACCATCGCTGCTTTAAATAGATCGTAATGCTTATTAATTTTCTTGTCATAACCATCATTTTCAACTAACTCAAAAGCTGCTTTAAACTTTACTTCAGATGTTGTTTCATAAGTATCACTATGTGAACTTAAATATTTCTTAAATGTATTATAAACCGTATTTTCTAATTGAAATTTATCAGCAAGAGTAATAGATTTATTTTGATAATAATAATCAGTAACAAAGTTAAAAAACGCATCTGAATCGTATAGTACTTTTGTAAGTTCTAATGTCTTAGGTTTTTCAATTTCAATATCGGGAAGAACTCCACCTCCATCATATACTTTTCTTCCATTTTCAGTTTTAAACATATTTACTTTTCCATCAGAAAATTTTGGCACTTCACCATCGGGTTCTCTATTAGTATAATCTAACTCTTGAATACAGCGACCACTAGGCGTATAATACTTTGAAATTGTTAATTTCATTTGTGTGCCATACACTAGTTTACGATATCTTTGTACCAAACCTTTCCCAAAAGAACGTTCACCCATAATAACAGCACGGTCATAATCTTGTAGAGATCCTGATACAATTTCTGACGCCGATGCCGAACGTCCATCAACCAACACAACGATCGGTATCTCTAAATCCAAGGGTTCTTTTCTAGTTTTATATGTTTTGCTCCACTTTTTTACTTTTGATTTAGTAGTAACGACTACTTTGTTTTTTGGAATAAACAAATTGGTAATAGATACTGCCTCCCCGAGTAAACCACCTGGATTTCCGCGTATATCAAGAATCAATTTTTGCATCCCTTTTTCTTTTAATTCACCGATAGCTTTTTTAACTTCAGCACTTGCTTTTTTATTAAATTTTACAAAAGCAATATAGCCTACTTCATCATCTACCATCTTAAAAAAAGGGACAGGATGCGTTTCAATTTTAGAACGGGCTATTGTAAAATTCATCTTTTTTCCTTGACGTAAAATTGTTAATTCAACCGTAGTTTCTGGAATACCTCTTAACAAACTTCCCACACTTTCACCTTCATAATCTTTTAACAAAACATCATCTATTTGTAATATTTCATCTCCTGCATTTATCCCAGCCTTAGCAGCAGGAGCATCTTTATATGGTTCTAGAATATATAATCGTTTGTCTTTATAACGTGTATATGCACCTATTCCACCATATTCACCTGATCGTTTAATATTCACATCCTCAATACCTTGCTCATCATAAAAATTAGTATATGGATCTAAACTATTAAGCATACTTTTCATGGCAATTTCATTAAGCTCTGCAGGATTTATCTCATCGATATAATACATGTCAAGCTCCTTGAACAAAGTTGTATAAATTTCTAATTGTTTTGCTATTTCAAAAAAATCAGACTTAAAAGCAATTGATCCTATGATAAAAAGACTCAACAGAGCTATTCCTATTTGTTTCTTAATTCTATTCATTCTTTTATTGTCTAATTAGACTTGCGTTTTCGTATTCTGTTTCTAATGAACAATCCTACTAATACTCCTATTATAATAAAAGGCCAAACATAAACAATTCCTATAAAAAAGTTACCAATGCCCTCAAAACCACCTTTTACAGCTCTCCATAACCTACTTCCATAGGTTTTTGATGGAGATTTTAGAGTTTCTGTCATCTCATAAAAATCAAGATGAATCGTACTCAAGGAAACTTTGTTTTGTAAATATTTTAAACGTCCTTGTTTTGCCTCGATTTCTTCTCTAATTTGGGCTATTTGACGTTCAATCTCTAGCATATCTTTTACGGTATTAGCTTTTGCTAATAACTGTAAATATCGTTCTTCTAATTTTCGTTTGGCTTTTAAACGCGCTTCGATATCGACAAATTCTTCTGTAACATCTTTTAAAATAACTTCTTTACGATCAAGTAATTTTACAGATTTATAAATACTATCAACCAATGGTTGAAAACTATTTGAAGGAATCCGAATTAACAAACTTCTGTGAATGCGGTCATAGTCTTTATTTGTCCTGTCGTTTTGAATAAATCCTTTATGTGCTTTTATCCAAGAATTAATTTTTTGATAGGATTTATCTACAGATTCCGTTTCAAAAGTAAAGAAACCCGTCTTAATGATTCTTTGTTCTTGCAAAGGCTCTTCATCGTTACCAGAAGGTTTTTCATTTGCCGATTCAATAAGCATTTCCTCCATAGTATATTCTCGAGATACCTCTGATTCATTAGATAGTTTGTAATCACTATTTCCACTACAACTCAGAAATATAACAAGTAAGCTTAATAGAAATGTTGTGTTTTTCATCCGTTTTTGTTTAAATTCAATATTAATTTATACGTTGATTAAATTTTTCTATAAGTTCCCCTATATGTTTTTCGACATCTTTATAAGACAATATATCGTTTGTCATATATATAAACATAAAAACATGTTTTTTCGTATAATTGCCATCTTTGAGATTTGGAAGTAGATGCTTTTGTAAACGATAGGCTTCACGCATTAAACGTTTGATCCTATTTCTGTCAACTGCTCTTTTAAAACGCCTTTTTGGGGCTGAAAAACCAGTCTGCACCAGATACTCAGAATCATGATTAGTTTGCAAATACACTAACTGAATAGGGTGAGATTTTATCCATTTTCCTTCAATAAACAATTGCTCTATAAGCTTTCGACTTTTGAGCCTTTCTCCTTTTTTAAATGTATATTTCATAAGGGTTTAGATTAAAGGTAAAGTTAATATCCATATAAAACTAACCCTTATCTATGAGTAATATACACTAGAACCAAGTTTTTTGATTAATTTGATACATCTGCATAAACTCATCATCTGATTTTGTTAAGTAGATAATACCTTCAATCAAACCAATAATTCCTGAAATTCCAGCTAATATACCAAAAGACAAAACTGATACTAATAGCATTATTATACCTTCTTTTGTATATCCTAAAACAAATTTATGAATCCCTAAAGCTCCTAGTACTATTGCCAAAATGCCCGCTAATACTTTTTTGTTTTCTTGAGGAGTGTTTGTTTTTTCGTCAATTACTTCCATTTTTTAATTATTTTTATGGTTAATGGACAAATATAAGGATTTATTGCGAGTATTTTTACGCATTAATCTTATTCACTTTTTCTTATATTGGTTGGAAATAGTAGCAATATACTTAGCAAATTTTGTACAGTAAAAACATATATCTTTGCTGCATAATGCGAAAACTAAAAAACCACGAATTGGGCCGTAAAAACCTAAGCCAATTTAAAGCAGCTAGCAAAACTCCTTTAATTGTTATTTTAGATAATATCAGAAGTTTAAATAATATTGGATCCGTTTTTCGAACAAGTGATGCTTTTCTAATTGAAAAAATATACCTCTGTGGTATTACAGCAAAACCACCCCATAAAGATATACAAAAAACAGCTTTGGGCGCTACTGATTCTATAGATTGGGAATATGTTGATGATAGTCTTAAACTCATTAAAAAATTACAAAAAAAGGGGGTGAAAATAATCAGTATAGAACAAGCGGACAATAGCACCATGCTTCCTGATTTTACTCCCAAAATAAATCAAAAATATGCAGTAGTTTTTGGTAACGAAGTAAAAGGAGTGCAACAAAATGTGGTTACAACTTCAGATTATTGCGTTGAAATTCCACAATTTGGAACCAAACACTCTTTTAATATTTCAGTAAGTGTAGGGATTGTTTTATGGGATTTATTTGTAAAAATAAAACATCATCATTAAGATGTTTTTTTATATCTAAAAAGCCTAATTGTAGTGATTTAAATTAATTTTTAATTTTTAATTATCCTTTTTTAATTCTTTTATTATCTTTGCACCCGAAATTGGCCCATGGTGTAATGGTAACACTCCGGTTTTTGGTGCCGTCGTTCAAGGTTCGAGTCCTTGTGGGCCAACTAAAACGCTTTTTAATCGTCTGATTATCAAGCGTTTTCTTTTCCCTTAAGATAAACTTGATAATTGGGTTTTAATATTGGATTTCACAAATCCTTACTATGTGTTTTCAAAATTGCTTCTGATTCTAGATGATAGTGATACGCCTTTTCAAAAAGACTTTCCAGATTATCAACCTGATTACTTTTCACATTATTTTCAATCTCAACCAACACCTCTTTTAAAGAGTATATTCCAATTAATTCTGCTTGTGGCTTTAAAGAATGGGCACTGATGCTCAATTGCTCCCAGTCTTCATTTTTTAGATACTGTTTCATATCGTCAAATATTTTGGGAGTAGCATCCAGATACATAGAAATGTATCGTTTCATTTTAACAGGATTATTTTTTGTGAATTTTTCTAAAAAAGATAGATCAACCATTTATACGTTTGCTTTAATTAGTTCGTAAATTTCATTAAAAGCATCTTTCCCTTTTATTACATAATGTACTGCCCCATACATAATAGTCTGAGTAGCAATAACATAACTTTTTTGACTTGATAACATAATAACGGGTAAATTCTTATTTTGCTTTTTAATTTCTTTTAAAATATCAATTCCGTTTGCTGCATCTTTTTCCCTTGAATTTAAAAAATAATCAAGCACTACTGCATCCGGATTCTTATATAAGTTTTTTAAACAAGCCTCACCTGTTGGAAAGGATTTTATAATAAGCCCCGGGTTTTTTTCTTTTAAATAATCTGTCAACATTTCTGTTAATAATGGCTCATCATCGACGATAAATATTTTTGTTTTGTCTTTTAACATGATATTATATTTTAGTCTGTTTACGAATTAGTTTATAAATTTTCTTAATAAGTATATCTGTTTCAAAAGGTTTACCAATAAAATCGTCCATTCCTGCTTTGTAGCAAAGCGCTACTTCCTCTTTCATTACATTGGCTGTCATAGCTATTATTGGTATTCTTGATTTTTCATTATCTAAAGACCTAATGGCTTTTGTTGCCTCATAACCATTCATTACAGGCATTTGAACATCCATAAGTATAATATCAAAATTAGTGTGATTGACTTGCTCTAAAGCAATAACACCGTTTTCAGCAACTACAATAGTTACATCTTCGATAGCATCTTCTAATTCTTCCTGTGCGACAATAGCATTAAATGCATTATCTTCTACCAGTAAAACTTTGATTCCCTTTAACTGATCACTGATGTTGTCGATACTTGTAGTAGTTGATGCAACTTCTGTCTTTTCTTGCTCTTGAGCAATTTGATAAGGAATTGTAAAATGAAACTGACTGCCTTTTCCTTTTTTACTTTCAGCCCAAATCTTTCCTTTATGAATATCAATTAATTTTTTGGAAATACTTAAGCCCAAACCTGTACCACCAAATTTTCGGTTGGTATCGGTATAGGCTTGTTCAAAAGAATTAAAAACCTGTTTAAGTTTATCTTCATCAATACCTATTCCCGTATCTGAAATCGTAAAATGTAAATTAATTTTGCTGTCGTTTTGAGTTTTAATTTTTAGTGAAGTTGTTACAACACCTTTTTCTGTGAATTTAATAGCGTTTCCGACAAGGTTTATAATCACTTGGCGCAATCGCGAGGGGTCACCTAAAACTTGTGGAATATTTTCCGGAATATCTAATTTTAAATCCAAGCTTTTTTCTTCAGCTCTAAACTGCATAATAGTGTGCACATTTTTAATCACTTCTAATATAGAAAAAGGAATGTGTTCCAAATCAATTTTACCAACCTCAATTTTTGAAAGATCGAGAATATCATTAATAATAACCAGTAGTGAATCAGATGACTCTTTTACGCCGTTTAGATACTTTATTTGATTTGCTTTTGGCTTACGACGTATTAAAATATCGATCATACCTTTAATAGCGTTCATGGGAGTACGGATCTCATGGCTCATATTGGCAAGGAACTGATGCTTGGCTTTTTCGGAAGATTTGGCTTTTTCTTTTTCGGCTTCAATAAGGCGATTTTTTTCTTCTAATATTATTTGTGTTTTACGTATAAAATAAAGACGATACAATAAACCTATTGCAATAAATAGGATGGCAATACCGAGTGCAATAAAAATATTTTTACTTTTTCTTTGTCGTTTTAACTTATGTTGAAATTCCAACTCTTTGGTCAGCACTGTCTTAGCCACATTTAGGCTATCTGCATAGCGTTCTTGTTGAAAAGCACTTTCAATTTCAAAACGAGTTACTTCCTGACTATTCCTTTGTACAGCTATAGAATCTTTAACTCTTACAAAGTTTTTATACGATTCTAAAGCATTAGCAGTATTACCTAATTTCTCCCAAGATTGATAGAGAATTTTGGCACTATTTCTGGTTTCAATTAAGTATTGACCTTTAGAAAATTTAAGCACTTTATTTGCCGAAGCAATGGCCTTGCTGTAGTTATTTAGACCAAAATATGAAGATGCCAATTGATTATAATAATAAATATCGGCAAAAGATTTATTGACTTGTGGTAAATTATTATAGTTATACTCTAACTTTTGCAATTGAGTCAAGGCCTCGCGATACTTTTTTTGAAGGTTTAGTACTCCTGCCTTACTTATGTATGCAATGTCTGTTTGAAATATACAAAATTCCCCAGCTGTGTTTTCTTCAATTAAAGGTTTAAAAGTTTGAATAACTGAATCTGTATAATACAAGGATTTATTAGGTTTATCTATGCGTAAATTCAAAATTGTTAGCTGAAAATAGATCGAACCTATACGAAATATATCTTTTTGTATTTTACTTAAACTAAGTGCTCGATTATAATAAATCTCAGCTTCATCATAGTTTTCGATTTCATTATGAATTATACCCATATTTTCCAGCGCATAAGACAAATGAGAGTTGTTTTTATCAAGCTTGTCTGATAATTCAACCGCCTTCCGAAATGCAGTAATTGCTTCAACTGTTCGCGATTTCCTAATGTAATAGCTTCCCATCAATACGTTGAAATCAAATAATTCAATATCACTGGTAATGTGATTTTTAATTGAATCAAGAATTTTTAACAATGATGTTTCATTGTATTTATTATTTTTTTTTGAGTAGAATCCAAGAATAAAATGATGAGAAGTGTGAAAAAAACTAGAATAGTCTTCAAATTGCAGAGCTTTATCCATTGCCTTAATAGCAGTGATATCGGATAATTCATAATCCCACAATATGACAGATTGATAAAAGAGAGCAAATTCTAAAAACATTGGAGTGAAATGATCATTTCCTGTGTTTTCTGCTAAAGTGATAGCTTTGTCAATCTCATTGTACCATTTATCAAGAGGTGACTCTTTGGGAAAGGGAAGATAAGCATCTATTTTAAGGCACTTGTGAAAAGCTTCTAGACGTTGTTGGCTTGTTAAAGTACTATCTAACCAAATCTCAAAAAGTGAGTCTATTTCTTGATGTTGTGCTATTATGCTAAGAGGCAATAAGAGTATAAGAAGATAGAGTATGATGATACTTCCTGTTTTTATCATTGGCATAGTTTGAGCTATTTCTATTTCGCACACTACAAAATTATTCACTAAGGTAGTGATAATATGTGATTTGTAGAGTTATCTGACTATCAAGAGTCTCTTGGTCTGGGTATGCTCCTCAACTTCCAGTTGATAATAGTATATTCCAGGTGGATAATTCTTTGCGTTAAGATTAACATGATGTTTTCCCGGATTGAGCATTTTATTAACTAAAACCTTAACAGTAGCTCCATAAGAATTAAACAACCTAAGTTTAACGCTGGTCTGATCAGGCAGCGTAAATGCAATTGTAGTAATTGAATTAAACGGGTTTGGGTAGTTTTGGAACAGCTTAAATAATTGAACAGTATTAAGTTCATCATTAATGTCGGCTGAGACAGCAAACACTTCCCAGTGTTTTACTAAAGATTCACTTGCATGAACATCTGCCCAATTAAAATCATGGATAGCATCGGGATCCAGTTCTAGCTCATTAAAAGTATTGTAGATGTTTCGAACAGCCATTGAATCTAATAACTGTTGATTTCTAGTATAATTACCTGTACCAATCTGGACACTATGTATATGAAATGAAATTTCTCGGATGACATCAAGGGTTTCAGGACTAGAGTTTACTAAAACATCAGTTGCACTATTAAGTAACATATATGGTATGTTCCGTGGATTATCAAACATCGCGGCAATGCGGTCGTCGATATATGGGATACCACTATCAATCCATAGATCATCATCAAAACTACCGGAAATATCAGGATCGTCTAAATTATACCACATAAGACTTCCGTCATAAGAACCAACGGAGTAAAATAACTCTGGGTGTTTCATTGCAAATAAAGTAGAAATATAACCACCTAAGGAAAAACCATCTATACCTCTCATGTACCGTGTAGGAATAGTCCGGAAATTAGTATCAATATGAGGGATCACATCTTGAACTAAATAATATTCAAAGGCTCCTGTACCAATCCCGGGGTTAGTAACAAGGTCAGGACGCAGCATGTTAATACATCCAAAATGATCTTGGGATAAGATGTCGCCACCTGTATTTAGTCCTATTAGAATCACCTTACCCATTTGTTCTGTGTCAATTAAGTTGTCGGCTACATCTTGCAATGCTTCATAATTCGAACGATAGCCACGATTGAACCATTCCAATTCATGGTTTCGCAGAAAATAGACTACCGGGTAATACTGTGTTGTATTGGTGTAATAACCATCCGGGAGATAGATTAAATAATCTTTCTCAATTCCTAATGCTGAAGAAAAGAAAGTGTGACTTTCAAGAACAGATTGAGATTGAAGTAAAGTCGCGACAAATAATAGTAAAAAAGTAATTTTAAAATGTTTCATGGCTATAAAAATTAGTGTTTTTATACTTATTTTATTTTACAAACGATGTAAATTATTTTACTAAGTTATGGTTTAATGTTAGTTGTAGTTGTTATTAATTATCAGATGGTTAATTTATTCAAAGATTACCGATTTATCAGTTTTTGGAATTTTAACAATATGAAATGGTTGTGTCATTACAGTTGTTGCATTTCCTTTTAATACATTATCGATTGTTGTAATTGTTTTATTCTCATTTTCTATAATTTTGGTAATATCGATAGAATGTCCTCCGTGTGATTTTATGTTATCAAAAACTGCTATTATTATAAAATTACCAAAATCAATAGTTGTTTCTGTAAAATTGTCACAGACATTATTTACAGTATTCATTTTGTCCATTAATTCGTTCCATGAATTTGAGTCAGAAATTCTTAAATTTTGCTGATCAATATTTTCTTCTCCAGCTCCGTAAAGGTTGTCTTGTGCAATTAGTGTGAAATTAACTGAGTAGTATAATTCATCATCATTTTCGCTGCAGCTTGTCATTAATCCAATAATTATTGTCATTAATACAATTGAAATTTTTGTTTTCATATGACTAAATCTATATTTTTTTATAGGTGTCATATGTTGTTCGCTATTAGTCATTCCGTTGTTTGTCAAAACTTGTCGTGCTCGTTTCATAATAGTTTATTTAATTAGTTAATAATGTTAATTTATTTCAATTACCTGAATCCGAAATCAGACAATTATTCATCTAAAGTAAAGACTAAATTGAGGTATAACTACTTTCAGTTATCAGGCGGTTACTTTAATTATCAAGCGGTTATTTATAAAATATTTTTTACCTTGCTGAAATTATCACTACGATTACAATGCAAAACCAATTTTCATACATCAAATTGAAAGAATTGCATAAGCTCTGCAAAGGCGATAAGGATAGAGAGCTTAACTATTTGAAACAGTTTTTAGATATGATTACTGTAAGTATTCAGAAAATTAAATTAGCTATCGAAAAAGGTGATAGAGAAACAATTGTAAAGGAGCTTCATTATATGTCACCTCAGTTAATGTTTTTTGGGATTAATGATTTTTCTATTTTAATGGAGAGAGTACAGAAAAAGGACGAATTGTCATTTGATTTGTTAAGAAATCAGGTTGATAAGGGTATCTTTAATATTAATAAAGCTCTAAAAGAAGTTGAAAGTCTTATTGAAAATTAATCAAATAATGCTATAACATGAAGATCAAGGCTTTAATAATAGATGATAATTCTTTTATCATTGATTTGTTGTCAGATCTCCTCCGACAAAATCATCCTGAAATAGAATTGCTAGGCTTTGCTAATAATGGCAGGCAAGGTTTAGAGAAAATCAATTCATTAAAACCTGATCTAATCTTTCTCGATGTAGAGATGCCGGATATGACAGGCTTTGAAATGTTGGGACAGGTAAAAGATTTTCATTTTCAAATTATTTTTATTACCTCATTCAGCCATTATGCTATAAATGCCATTAGATTCAACGCACTAGACTATCTGGTAAAACCCATAGATCAGAAAGAGCTATCTCTAGCCATCAAAAGATATAAAGCAAAAGATAATTTAACCCTAAACAAAAAACATGTTCGGCAAGCACTGATCAATTTAAAAACAAAAAAGGTTGAGGATCAAAATTTATTTCTGCAGACTCAAGAAGGAATGTTACGATTAGCTTTAAAACGAATCATTAAAATAGAGAGTGATAGAAATTATAGCTATATTCATTTGTCTAATAATACCAAAGTCTTATCTTCTAAAACACTTGGTTATTTTGAATAAATTCTAACAGAAAAGGGGTTTTTTAGATGTCATCGATCTTTTCTTGTAAATCATTTTCATATTAAAAGCTTCAACAATCAAGATAAGTTTTTACTAAAAGATAACACAACAATCCCTATTTCTAGAAGAAAGAAGAGTGAGGCTAAAAAGTGGTTTATTAACTTCTAAAAAGAACGATGGAAAGGTTTATAATTCCCAGTAATCCCTTAGACTTAATAGGTAGGTTACTGAACAAATTCACCAGATAAACGATTTTTGTGGGCCAACAAAAAAAGCTCTTAAACAATCATTGTTTAAGAGCTTTTAAAGTTTTAAATCCGTATAATTATAATTTAAAAGTGACCACAGGTTTTAAAGCGTGATTTACTAAATCTTCACTGATGCTTTCGTTAAACATACTCGACAAGCCACTTCGTTGGTGTGTATTCAATGCAATTACATCAATATTATTTTCTTTTGAAAAATTAAGAATTCCCTTTTCAATTGAGGTATCATTATAGATATTTATAGTATGCTTAGGTAAATCAAATTCTGCTACAAATTCTTGCAAACGTTTATTAGTTTTTGTTGTTGGCTCGAAATTATGAACTGTATTTACAAATAACATATGAACTTCGCCATTAAATTTAGCTATAAATTTTAAAAATCTACCAAAAGAAGGTTTTACTTCATCCAAAAAATTGGAAGCAAAAACAAATTTATTCATTTCAAATTCACCAACGCCTTCTTTGACAACAAGTACTGGAATCTCTGAATTTCTAACTACTTTTTCTGTATTTGAACCTATAAACATTTCTTTTAATCCAGTAGCTCCAGAAGAACCCATAATAACCAGATTAGCTTTAAACTCTTTACTGTAATGTATAATTCCACTAAAAGTTTTATGGAAACGAACTTCTTCTGAAACCTTGATTCCGTCTAAAGACTTCATCTTTAAAATTTCTTTAAACTTCTCATGAACTTTTTTTAAATATAAAACTTTTGCAGGACTACTTGCATCACCATGAGCATTTACATCAGCTTCATTTGATGGAAAATTTAACATATGTAATAAAAATATTTCTGCACCAGATTTACTAGCAATATAGGCAGCTACTCGTACAGCACAATTAGCTTGTTTTGAAAAATCAACAGGAACTAAAATACGTTTCATGAGGAATAATTTTTTAAAATGTAATTAATTATCTTATCTAAACTCTAGCGTAAAGCTACTAATTTATTGTCATTATAACGTAATATTTTTGATTTTATTGACGTTTAAGTATATTTTAAGTATATTTGCACCGCAAAATCAATGGTTTAGGGAAAGGAGGGGACATTAAGTCCCCTATTTTTATACTAAAAAATGGACACAAATAAAGCTAAAATATTATTAGATGAAGCATTAGCTCTAAACAATGAGTTGTTCTTGATTGATTTCACTATTTCAAGTGCAGGCGATATCGAAGTTGTAGTTGATGGTGATAATGGTGTCCCTTTAAATGAATGTATAAGAATTAGTCGTCATATTGAACACAATTTAGATAGAGAAATTGAGGATTTTTCTCTAAAGGTGATCACTCCTGATATTACGAAATCTTTGGTACATCCAAGACAATATAACAAAAATATTGGGCGTATCTTAAAAGTACAAACAAACACAGAAAAATTGGAGGGTACTTTAGTAGCACTAGACACTGATAAAATTACCTTAGAATGGAAAGCAAGAGAGCCAAAACCTATTGGAAAAGGGAAACACACAGTAAACAAAAAGGCTGAAATAGCCATTGAAAATATAACGAAAGCAACAGTTAAAATAATTTATAATTGAATCAAATAAATTAGATGGAAAATATAGCATTAATAGATTCATTTTCTGAATTTAAAGACGATAAAAGTATTGATAGAGCAACACTCATGGCTATTCTAGAAGAAGTCATAAGAGGCACCTTGAAACGTAAATTTGGAGATGATGACAATTTTGATATCATTATCAATCCCGATAAAGGAGATATGGAGATATGGCGTAATAGAATTGTGGTTGCTGATGGAGAAGTAGAGGATCCTAATAAAGAGATTGAGCTATTTGAAGCACAAAAAATTGAACCAGATTATGAGATTGAAGAAGAAGTGCCGGAAGAGTACAAATTATCAGATTTAGGTCGTAGAGATATTTTAGCACTACGTCAAAATTTAGTATCAAAGGTTTTTGAACATGACAGTTCAAATACATATAAATATTTCAAAGAACTAGAAGGAGAATTATTTACTGCTGAAGTACATCATATACGTCATAATGTGGTAGTTTTATTAGATGATGATGGGAATGAAATTGTCTTACCAAAGAGCGAACAAATTAAATCAGATTTCTATAGAAAAGGAGAGTCTATTCGTGGAATTATTAAATCTGTTGAGTTAAGAGGGAACAAACCAAATATTGTATTGTCAAGAACGGCACCCGAATTTTTAGTAAAACTTTTTGAACAAGAAATTCCTGAAGTATTTGAAGGTTTAATAACTATAGAAAGAGTGGCTCGTATCCCTGGAGAAAAAGCCAAAGTAGCAGTAGATTCCTATGATGAACGTATTGATCCCGTTGGTGCCTGTGTTGGAATGAAAGGTTCTCGTATTCACGGTATTGTCAGAGAATTAGGAAATGAAAATATTGACGTAATCAACTATACTAAAAATGAAAACTTGTTTATTCAACGAGCACTTAGTCCTGCTAATGTAGTTTCCGTAAAAATACATCCTGAGGAAGGTAGACAAGATGGAAAAAAAGGACGTGTAGATGTGTTCTTAAAACCAGAAGAAGTTTCAAAAGCAATTGGTAAAGGTGGTGTAAATATAAAATTAGCAAGCCAATTAACAGGCTATGAATTAGATGTACAACGCGAAGGAATTGATGATGAAGATGTCGAGTTAACTGAGTTTTCTGATGAAATTGAAGGATGGGTTATAAAAGAATTACAACGTGTTGGTTTAGATACAGCCAAAAGTGTATTAGACCAAAATTTAATAGATTTAGTTAACAGAACTGATTTAGAAGAAGAAACAATAATTGAAGTACACAGAATTTTAAAAGAAGAGTTTGAGAGTTAAACATCTGATATTGAAGATAGATTTACTTGAAAGATAATATCTACTTCAAATTTTGTGATTCAAATTTAATAAACAAAAAGACAACAGATAACAGATAATATGGCAAAAATAGTACGGCTAAACAAAGTACTCAAGGAGTTAAACATCTCTCTAGATAGAGCAGTTGAGCATTTGAATGCACAAGGATTTGAAGTTGAGGCACGTCCTACAACAAAATTATCTGATGAAGAATATACAAGTCTATGTGATGCTTTCCGATCAGACAGACAGCGAAAAGAAGCTTCAGATGAAGTCAGTGAAGAAAAGAAAAAAGAATTAGAAGCTATACGTTTTGAACAAGAAAAAGAACGTGAAGAAAAACTGCAAAAAGAAGAAGCCGAACGTCAAAAAACAATCAAAGCTGAAGCGGAAAAACTTGAAACAAAAGTGATAGGAAAAATTGATTTAGAACCTAAGCCTAAACCAATTAAAGAAGAACCAAAAGAAATTGAACCAAAAATTGTAAAAGAAATTGAACCAAAAATTGTAAAAGAAAAACCTGTAAAAAAAGAAAAGGTTACAGAAAAGAAAATAATAACTGAAAAGAAAAAACCAAAAAAAGTTAAAGAAGTTAAAGAAGAGCCCGCTAAGGAAATTGAAATACCTAAAGAACCTGAATTAATTAAAACAGAATATCAAAAACTTTCAGGTCCTAAAATCACTGGTGAAAAACTTGATCTTACAAAATTTGAAAAAAAGAAAAAAGAAAAACCTGTAAAAAAAGAACAAAAAGTAAGCGAAGGAGCTAATAAAAAGAAACGTCGTAGAATTAGAAAACCAGGAAACGTAAGACCACAAACAGGAAATGTAGCTCAAAGAAATAAAAAAGGAGGAACTCGTAAGAAATTTGTCAGAGAAGAACCTTCTGAAGAAGACGTAAAAAAACAAATACAAGAAACTCTTGAAAAACTTCAAGGAAAATCAAAAAAATCTCAAGGAGTTAAGTATAGAAAACAAAAACGAGATCAACATCGTGAACTGACAGAAAAAGAATTAGAACAAAAAGAAGCAGAAAGTAAAGTAATTAAAGTAACCGAATTCGTAACAGCTAATGAATTAGCTACCATGATGGAAAAATCGGTGACTGATGTTATCTCAGCTTGTATGACTTTAGGAATGATGGTAACAATGAATCAACGTCTAGACGCTGAAACATTAACCATTTTAGCAGAAGAATTTGGCTATTCAGTTGAGTTTGTTGGAGCAGATGTTGAAGAAGCTATACAAGAGACAGAAGATGTGCCTGAAGATTTAAAACCTAGACCACCTATAGTTACGATCATGGGGCATGTTGACCACGGTAAAACGTCTTTATTAGACTTCATACGTGAAGCTAATGTGATTGCTGGTGAAGCTGGTGGAATAACACAACATATTGGTGCCTATAGTGTAGAATTAAAATCTGGTGAAAAAGTAACTTTCTTAGATACCCCAGGTCACGAAGCATTTACAGCAATGAGAGCCCGTGGAGCTCAAGTTACTGATATTGTAGTAATTGTTGTTGCCGCTGATGATGCAGTTATGCCTCAAACAAAAGAAGCAATAAGTCATGCACAAGCTGCTGGAGTACCAATTATATTTGCAATTAATAAAATTGACAGATCTACAGCCAACCCTGATAAAATTAAAGAACAACTTTCAACCATGAATCTATTAGTAGAAGATTGGGGAGGAAGCATACAATCTCAAAATCTATCAGCCAAAAATGGAGATGGAGTTGATGAATTACTAGAAAAAATATTATTAGAAGCCGAACTATTAGAGCTAAAAGCTAATCCAAATAAAGAGGCTGTTGGAACTATTGTAGAAGCACAACTAGATAAAGGTAGAGGTTATGTTACAACGATGTTAATCGAAGGAGGAACATTACATATTGGAGACTATTTATTAGCAGGAACTTATAGTGGCAAAGTAAAAGCGATGTTTGATGAACGTGGAAACACTATAGAAAATGCTGGGCCAGCAACACCTGTATCCATTTTAGGACTTGATGGTGCACCACAAGCTGGGGATCGTTTTAATGTATTTACAGATGAACGTGAGGCAAAACAGATAGCAAGCAAAAGATCGCAATTACAAAGAGAACAATCAGTACGTACACACCGTCATATTACACTCGATGAAATCGGACGTAGAATTGCTTTAGGAGACTTTAAAGAATTAAATATAATACTAAAAGGAGATGTTGATGGCTCAGTTGAAGCATTATCAGGATCCTTACAAAAACTATCTACCGAAGAAATACAAGTCAATATACTTCATAAAGGTGTAGGAGCGATAACAGAATCAGACGTATTATTAGCTTCTGCTTCAGATGCAATCATTATTGGATTTAATGTACGCCCCGCAGGAAAGGCAAAAGCTATTGCAGATAAAGAAGAAATCGATATACGCATGTATTCAATTATTTATGATGCAATAAACGATCTTAAGGATGCGATGGAAGGTATGTTATCACCAGATATGGTAGAAGAAATTACTGGAAATGCAGAAATACGTGAAATTTATAAAATTTCTAAAGTAGGAAGTATTGCTGGATGTATGGTAACTAGTGGTAAAATATATCGTAAATCAGCCATTCGAATTATTCGTGATGGTATCGTAATCCATACTGGTGAACTAGATTCTTTAAAACGTTTTAAAGACGATGTAAAAGAAGTTGCAAAAGGGTATGATTGCGGTCTACAAATCAAAAACTTTAATGATATTAAAGAAAATGATATTATTGAATCATATCATGAAGTAGCAGTTAAAAAGAAATTAAAGTAGTTTATTTCGATAGACAATAATAATTTTAAACTGAATTTGTCGATGTCTTAAATGGAACTTGTCCTACTTCCCTATAAAATTGAGCTAAAAAGTTCTCCATAAACATATGCCGTTCTTGTGCTAATTTTTTTCCAGATTCCGTATTCATACGATCCTTTAACAATAATAATTTTTCGTAGAAATGATTAATGGTTGGAGCAGTATTCTTTTTGTACTCTTCTTTAGTTTGTTGTAAGTTTGGATTGCTTTCAGGATCATAAATAAGCCTATTTTTAAATCCTCCATAATTAAATGCTCTTGCAATACCTATAGCACCAATGGCATCTAACCTATCTGCATCCTGAATCACATCTAACTCTTTAGAATTAAATTTTTTGCTAGTTGTTGTGTTACCAATTTCTCCTTTAAATGAAATATATTTAATTATATTTTCGATATGTAAAATGATAGCTTCATCAATCATTTCACTTTCCAAAAATAAACGTGCTTTTTTGGGGCCAATATTTTCATCTCCATCATAAAATTTAGCATCCGCAATATCGTGTAATAACGCTCCTAGAGCTACGATTAACATATCTACATCTTCATTTAGTGCTATTGACAAAGCATTGCTATATACTCTTTCAATATGAAACCAATCATGACCTCCTTCAGCATCTTTTAGAGTTTCTTTAACAAACAATATGGTATTCTTAATAATTCTA
>JAUVBX010000033.1 GCA_030590985.1 Lutibacter sp.
CAGTATTTCTACTGCAGGTATCATTTAAAAGTAGCTATAACATCTAGGATATAGTCAGTACGTTCAATCACAGATCCTGTTGGCACTTCTACTACACTATAATCTAAAGATTCGTAGGTGCGTAATAAATGATTATGAATTGCAAGAGCTTGTTCAAAACTTTCATAGCGTTCGCTATCTGTTATATAAATTGCCTCCCAAGGTGGCATCAAAAAAACAAAATCATATCGATTTTCATTACTAATTTTCAAATATCTATCTGGGTAGTTTAAACCAATATAGTTCATATAAGCGTGGACATCAGGTATTCCTCTATCAAAAAACACCAAACCACTTTCTCCTTCTAAAATTTTATGAAATTGTTCTGTTCTTCCATTCAATAGCATATCACTAAAGAGTAATGGTTCAGTTAAAAACAATTGTTCTGTCCCATTTTTGCGAGCTTTAAGAGTTACCTCTCTAGAAATTTCATGCATACAAATATGTCCACGTGATTCTAGCTCGTAAATTATGGTTGATTTACCAGTTCCTGGTGCTCCAGTTAAAACTATTTTTTTTTGTTTAATCATAATTTATGGCTTAATTCTCATCAGAATGTAAAATCTATTACTAGGTAATATAATTTCGTAGTCCAAATATAGCACTTCCTACTCTGATCATGGTACTTCCTTCTTCAATTGCAATCGGATAATCTGCACTCATCCCCATAGAAAGGGTGTCTAATTTTAAATTACTAGTTTCAGTGGTGTTTTTTATATCCTTATAAAAATTAGAAAGAGAATTAAACTCTTCTCTAATTTGATTTTGATTATCTGTAAAACTTGCCATTCCCATTAAGCCAGAAATTTTAATATTTTGTAAATCAATGAATTCATCACTTTCTATTAAAGATTTAATTTCATTTAAAGGCAATCCAAATTTTGTTTCTTCCTGAGCAATTCTTGCCTGAAGTAAACACTTAATTACACGATTGTATTTTTTGGCTTGTTTATTAATTTCTTTTAACAATTTTAAACTGTCAACCCCATGAATCAAATGAACAAACTCAGCCATATATTTGACCTTATTGCGTTGTACATGCCCAATCATATGCCAACGAATATCTTTAGGTAAATCCTTATGTTTGACTTGCATTTCTTGAATTTTGTTTTCTCCAAAATCTCTATGACCTGCCTCATAAGCCTGTATGATATCAACATTCGGTTTTGTCTTTGTGACAGCGACCAATGTAACCTGACTGGGTAAACTTTCTGTTATTTTATGTAAATTTTTCTTTATCATTTCTTATCAAATAAATTTCGCGCCAGCTAAAGCTATCCCAATTCCTAAAATTGCTGAAAAAACAAGTATAGGAATTAAAGATCTTTTATTTTTAGAATAGACCATTATCAAGATAGGAATAGCACTGAGTTCACCTATAATTAAGCCCTTTAGCCAAACTTGTATTTCCCAATCAACAAATGGGATGATTAATCCTAGGACAACCCAATGAAAAAAAGCCGACCAGTTTGCAAATTTGTCCAGTTTTTGAATAATCATCGGAACTACATCAATTATACCAGCTATAGTTCCAATGATTAAGGCTATTAAAATATCATTCATTTAGTCTAATTTATGGATAACTAATCCAGATCTTAGTTTTGGTTCGAACCAGGTTACTTTTGGCGGCATAATATTACCAGTATCAGCTATGTGCATCAACTGCTTCATACTTACTGGAAATAAAGCAAAAGCTACTGCCATTTCACCACTATCAACTCGTTTGCTCAATTCACCTAAACCACGTATACCGCCTACAAACTCAATACGAGTATCAGTTCGTAAATCTTTAATATTTAAAATTGGTTCTAATATTGATTTTGACAAAACACTTACATCTAAACTAGCAATTGGATCATTATCGTCATAGGTATTTGGTTTTGCCGTTAAAGCATACCACTTACCGTCTAAATACATCGAAAAATCATGCAGTTTTGATGACTTAATAATTGATTTGCTTTCTTCTGTAATATCAAAATCCATTTTTACCTTTTCCAAAAATGAACTAGCAGTCAAACCATTTAAATCTTTTACAACACGATTGTAATCAATAATTTGTAACTGATCATCTGGGAAATGAACTGCCATAAAATAATTATAAGACTCCTCGCCTGTATGATTTGAATTTGCATTTGTTCGTTCTGCTCCTATTCCAGCTGCTGCAGCTGTTCGATGATGCCCGTCAGCTACATAAGTAAATGGAACTTTGCTTTCAAATAATAATTCTAATTTCTTATTTGTTTCTGTATCTTCAATTACCCAAAAATGATGACCAAAACCATCTTCTGCCGTAAAATCGTATTCTGGAGTATTATTCTTAACAATATCAGTAACTATTGCATCAATTTCTGGTACCGCTCTGTATGTAAAGAAAACAGGCTCTATATTAGCATTCAGATATCTAGTTAAGACTTTTCTATCCTCTTCTTTATCAGGACGAGTTAATTCGTGTTTTTTAATAATACCATTATCATAATCTGCACAAGCGGCCGCTCCTACGATACCATATTGGGTTTTTCCATTCATGGTTTGTGCGTAAATATAATAACGTAATTGATCATCTTGCTGTAAATAACCTTTATTTTGAAAATCTTTAAAGTTAGCTACTGCTCTGTTGTAAACCTCATCACTATGTGAATCAACATTTGTATCAAAACAAATTTCAGCACGAGTTATATGTAATAGTGATTCCGGTTTTCCTGTAGCCATTTCTTTCGCCTCTTGTGAATTCATTACATCATAAGGTAAACAAGCTACTGTTTTTGCTATATTTTTTGGAGGACGTAGTCCTTTGAAAGGTCTTATTATTGCCATTGTCAGTTTAAAAAAGTATTAATTAAAAAGTATAAAGTTAAAAATACACTTCAAAAACAAAACTTTTAAAAAATTATGAGATTTTGAAGTGCATTTATATTAAGATCTAAATGTTTAAAGTCTTATTACATTTCTTTAAAAATAGTAATGATTTGTGAAGCCAATTCTGTACCGATGCGGCTTTGTGCTTCAACTGTTGCACCACCAATATGTGGTGTTAATGATAAATATGGGTTCATTAAGAGTTGCACTTCAGGTTTTGGCTCTTTCTCATAAACATCAAGTGCAGCAGCACTAAGTTTGTTTTCTTCCAAAGCTTTAACTAATGCAACTTCGTTTACAACACCACCTCTAGCAGCATTTACCATAAATGCTCCATCTTTCATCATTTCAATTTCTTTGTCAGAAATTATATATTCTTTTTGTGCTGGTACATGGAGACTCAAAAAGTCAGCTTGTTTTAAAACTTCTTCTTTTGAAATTAATTTTATAGTAAAATCAACTTTTTGACCATCAAAGAAATCCAAACATAATGTTTGTTCTTCAACAAAAAGATCAAAAGCAACAACCTTCATCCCTAATCCTAACCCTATTTTAGCAGTTTCTTGTCCAATTCTACCAAAACCGATGATACCTAAAGTTTTACCTTGTAGCTCCGTTCCTTTCGCATAATTCTTTTTAAGACCTTTAAAGTTATTTTCTCCTTCAAGAGGCATATTTCTATTTGAATCATGTAAAAAACGTGCCATGCCAAAGAAATGAGCGAAAACCAATTCGGCTACCGAATGAGAAGAAGCTGCTGGTGTGTTAATCACATGTAATCCTTTTTCTCTTGCATATTCCACATCAATATTATCCATACCTACACCTCCTCTACCGATAATTTTTATGGAGGGACAAGCATCTATTAATTCAGCACGTACTTGCGTGGCACTTCTTACTAAAATTACATCAATACTATTTTCATTGATGTATTTTTCCAATTCGTCTTGAGGTACATTTGTTGTGATAACTTCGTAACCTATTGCCTCTAGAGCGTCAATACCCGATTGAGATACTCCATCATTTGCTAGTATTTTCATTATTTTTTTAAATTATAAATGTTGAATTTCGAATTTACAATTGAGTTAATTATTCCCCAAGATCAAAGGCATACCATCTTTTCCACCTACGATTACAACTTTTGAGTTAGGAGATTTGGCTAACATCAAGGTTGCTTCGATACCTTTGTCTCTTAAAATCTTATCGGTTAATGAAGCACTCAAAATACGGTTGGCATCTGCTTTACCTTGTGCATCAATACGTACTTTTTCAGCTTCTTTTGTAGCTTTTACTAGTCGAAATTCGTAGGCTTTGGCTTCTTGTTCTTGTTTTAATTTCAATTCAATTGCTGATTTAATTGTTGGAGGAAGCGTTACGTCGCGTACTAATACTTTGTTAACTTGAATGTATTGATCCGTCAATATTATTTTCGTTTCATCTAATATTTCTGTTTGAATAACTCCTCTTTTTGATGAATATATTTCTTCAGGAGTGTATCTACCAACCACCTCTCTTGTTGCAGATCTTAGGGCTGGTCTAATCAATCTGTCTAGATAACTAACACCTTTAGTTTTGTGTAGAATACCTAAGTTTTTTTCTTCTGGCTGATACCAAATAGTTGCTTCTAATTCAATATCTAAACCATTTGAAGATAATACTTTCATAGAATCAAAATATTCTTGTTGTCGTAGTTCATAAATTTGAACTTCGTTCCATGGTGCAACGAGATGAAATCCTTCTCCAAGAGCAGGTTTATCTACCACTACACCACCTCCAAAACGTTTCCACAGTACACCTCCTTCACCAGCATCAACGGTTACAGCAGATTTTAGCAATATAAAAAGTAAAAATATTCCTAATACTATAAAAATAAAGGATGTTTTAGGTAATTGAAATTCGGGTTGTCTTCTAGTGTTCATATTAGTATAAATTTAGTTATTAATTAGTAAATTTCTTTTTTTTTAAATGTTTGAAATAAGAACTAGAATACTTATAAATAAAAAATGATTTTTGTTTTCTAATTATTTATATCAAGCCCTTATATTTCCTAATAAACCATTCGGCAGACAAAGATAAGATTATAAAACCTAATAACCAATGCCAATCGATTAAAGCTTTGGATATTTTTTTACTCTTTTGTACACTTTGATATATATCATTTTCTGCGAGAGATTTTAGGTGTGTTTCTAACTTGTCAGGATAGATTATTTTACCTCCTGAACTTTGTGCGAGTTTTTCTAATTTTTGTTTATTTGCTGTACTAAATTGTTGTTCAACGTTATAATCTAATACTTTAAAACTTCCAAACATTTGAATATCTTGATTTTCTACTTTTACCTGAAAAGTATACTCTCCAAAATCCAAATTGGGTATACGCACTTCATATCGATTTTCTTTTAGAGAGAATGGTATTTTTTCAGATTTATTACGTTGTTTATTTTTAAGATAAAGCCAAATAGAGGCACGTGTATCTACTCTTTTGTTTTTATCAACATAAGAAGCATATATAACTTGCTGCTGATTGCTATAACAAAGCTTTTTATAATCCAAATCCAATTGTTGTACATTTTTATTTGCTACTGTAAATTGAATTAAAGCATCCCAAAAACTATCAAACGATTTAAAACTTTGATTCTCTATTTTGTTCAACATTCTCCATCGCCACAATCCCTCACCAAACAAAACTGCATTTTTTTGATATTCTGTAGAATAAGTTGCCAATAATGGACTTTCAGTAAGCGTATTTCCAATTTTTTGATATAATAGCGATTGATACGGTACATTAAACGTAGTTTTTCCAAATATATCTTCTAAAGGCGGCAGTTGATCAAAACCTATATCTTTGGTTACAAATTCAGGAAAATTTATATTATAAGTTGCCAAATAATTCTCATTTAGTTGTGTTGCATTTTTTGAAAAATTACTTTGTGCTTTATTCAAAAAAGTCCAATCTGTTTTAGTACCAGTTATAATAATTGTATTTAGTTGATCCGTTTCAATAATTTTAAAATAACCCGCTAAATTAATAGTTGGTTGATACATAATTACGAGATGATATTTACTCAAATCAACTGCTTGTCCTTTGGCAATTTCAATTGTTACCTTCCGTTGTTTGTTACTTTCAATACTCTTTTTGATTGCACCTAAATCTGGATGATTAAAGCTACTTAATATTAAAATACTTGTTTGTTGATCAACAACTTCTATGGAAAAATCTTTACGATTATTTTGTGTGTTTTTTTCATTTTTTAAGGGACTTATTGATATGCTATAATAGTGCTGACCTACCTTATTTGCTGGCAACATCACCGAAATGTTTTGAGATGATTTTTTAGCTGTAAAACTAAGTTTTTTTGTATATATACGTTTCTTGTCTTGATAAATAGATAGCTGTGTAACAATATCTTGACTCCCCTTATATAAAGTAAAGAATTCAACAGGGAATTTGTTTTTTAAAAATGCATATTTATTGGTATTAAGCTGCGTAATCGCCAAATCGACATATTGAATAGTATCTCCAATTACAATTGGATAAATTGGATTTTTTGTTTGTAAATACTCATAACTATTCCCTATTGTTTGATTACCATCAGTAATAAATACAATAGGTGTTTTTGATTCCTTTTGTAAAGCTTCAATTTGATGAAATAATTCAGTAGGATCTGTTTGAAAATCTGTAAAAGACAAACTGTCTAATACTTTCGTTTGCGTTCCAAAACTAAAATAAGAGATATCAAATCTTTTCTCTAAGTTTTTGTCTTTTTTAATTCTTTCTATAACAGTTTTTACGGTTTCTTTCCCGTTTACAAAACTGATAGAAGCTGAATTATCAACTGCGATAACTAATTCAGGTTTATAGATACTTAATTCATGCTTTTCCCATTTGGGGTTAATTAATAGCATGAGTATTGCTATAATTGATAGAAATCTTAAAACAAAGAGTAATAATGGCAGCTTTTGTCTTTTCTTCTTAGGATATTTATATAGAAACATCGCAATAATGAAAGCAACAAAAGATGCAACTATAAAATAGAAAAAGTTTATATTCATTTAGTTATCTCTTTTTTCAAAATTTTCTTTATCCTTATCATTTATCCGTTTAACAATAAGATATATCAATGCAGCGACTATAAAACCATAAAATAAGAATACAAGTGCGGGCATGAGATAGAACATTAATTGATTTTGACTGCTGTACCATAAGCTAACATTTCAGCTGCACCCTGCATTACTTGAGAAGTGGTAAATCTAACATTTACAACAGCATCAGCACCGAGGCTGTCAGCATCTTGAAGCATTCTTAAAATTGCTTGCTCCCGTGCATCTGCAAGTAATTTGGTGTATTCAGAAATTTCACCTCCAATAATATTTTTAAGACCTGCAAAAATATCACGTCCGATATTACGTGCACGGACAGTGCTTCCACGGACAGTTCCTATTGTTTCAGTAATTTTTTTTCCTTCAATTGTTTCAGTAGTTACAAAAATCATAATAAAACTTTTTAGTTGTATATTATCAGTCTTTAATTACCACTACATGTTACAGATTGGCTTGTTTTAAAAAAAACACAATTCCTCGACTATGTTAACATGCCACCATCCACATTAAGAGTTTGTCCTGTGATATAACTACTTTTTTCAGAAGCAAGAAATACACAGGCATCCGCTACATCTTCTGGAGTTCCCCCTCGTCTTAAAGGTATAGCTTTACGCCAGCCTTTTACTGTTTCCTCATCTAATTTTGCAGTCATTTCCGTCTCTATAAATCCTGGAGCAATTGCGTTACAACGAATACTTCTAGATCCTAATTCTAAAGCTACCGATTTGGTGAAACCTAATATCCCAGCTTTTGAAGCAGAATAATTTGTTTGACCTGCATTTCCTTTAACACCAACAACAGAACTCATATTGATAATACTTCCACTACGTTGTTTCATCATGTAAGGTATAACCCCTTTGGTTAGATTAAAAACAGATTTTAAGTTAATATCAATTACCATATCCCATTGTTTTTCATCCATTCGTAAAAGCAAACCATCTCGAGTTATTCCAGCATTATTGACTAAAATATCAATGGTACCAAAATCTTTTATAACCTTAGAAACTGTTTCTTGACTTTTTTCAAAAGAACTTGCATCCGATGCATACCCTTTTGCTTTTACACCCATCGTAGAAAGCTCTTTTTCAAGATTTTTTAAATTATCATCATCAAACAAATCGGTAAAAGCAACATCAGCTCCTTCGGCTGCAAATTTTAAAGCAATAACTCTACCTATTCCACGTGAAGCACCTGTAATAAGGGCAGTTTTTCCGTTAAGTAATTTCATAATTATAGATTATTTTATTAATAAAAATCAAAGATAAAAAAGTTTAGAAAACTCATAGTGTTTTTTTTGTATAATTGCAAGGTATTATTAAGTATCATTAAGTATATTTATTAATCTATCACTTAAGTATAAGTGTCTTATTATATTGTATTAGAATACTTTATATTATATATTACGCTTAACATAACATTTTATTACTAAATCATTATTTCGTCTAACTATCGTTATGTCAGACATTTATTTTTTATCAACAACGATTTGTTAATTACTTCTTTTTAATCTCTTAAATTGGTATGAATCTTACATTACTTTTATAATCTTGTTTCCCCCCTCAAAAAAACAACTAAAACTGGAATTAATTAACCATTAAAACTAAAAAAATTGGAAAATTTAGTTGCTGAAAAGGTTCAAAAAACCTATAACTACGATGAGGTATTAGCAGCATCGTTAGAATATTTTAATGGAGACGAATTAGCTGCCACTACTTGGATAAAAAAGTATGCTGTTCGCAATGTCAAAGGAGATTATCTAGAACTTTCTCCCGAAGATATGCATAACCGTATGGCGAATCAATTTGTAAGAATTGAGCAGAATTATATAAAAATAAACGAAGATAAAGTATTTGAAAATTTATCTAAATACGGCAAAACTAGAGGATCACTTACAAAAGATAAAATCTACCAGTTATTTAAAGATTTTAAGTACGTTATACCCCAAGGAAGCGTCATGTATGGCTTAGGTAATACACAAGTCCTTGCATCGCTTTCTAATTGTATTGTTATACCAGCAGTAGAAGATTCTTATGGAGGTATTTTTCATGCAGACCAACAAATGGCACAGCTTTTTAAAAGACGTTGTGGGGTTGGTACTGATTTGTCTAATTTACGACCTAGAGATGCTATAGTTTCAAATGCGGCAGGTTCTACAACCGGTGCAGTATCTTTTATGAATCGTTTTTCAACAACCACTCGAGAAGTAGCACAAAGCGGACGACGAGGAGCTTTGATGCTAACCATGGACATTGCACATCCTGATATTGAGGAATTTATTACAGTAAAACAAGATTTATCAAAAATAACAGGTGCTAATATTTCTATCAGATTATCTAACGAATTTATGAATGCTGTTGTAGCAGATGAAAATTACACACTTCGCTGGCCAATTGACAGTCCAAATCCTGAAATAACAAGAGAGGTTAAGGCAAAAGATATATGGAATACCATCATAAAAAGTGCACACAAAACAGCAGAACCTGGACTTATTTTTTGGGATAAACAACATGATTACTCTACTTCTTCCCTATATCCTGGTTTTAAAAATGTATCAACTAATCCTTGTTCTGAAATTGCTATGCAAGGAGGTGATAGTTGTCGTTTGATTGCCGTAAACTTATATAGTTTTGTGGAAAATCCTTTTACAAAAAAGGCAAAATTCAATTATAAAAAATTCTATGAAGTAGTATATGAATCTCAACGTTTAATGGACGATTTGGTGGATTTAGAATTGGAATCCATAGAACGCATCTTATCAAAAATTGATGCAGATCCAGAACCAGATTACATAAAATATGCCGAACGCAGCACTTGGGAACTTTTAAGAGAGACTGGTATTAAAGGGCGACGAACAGGACTAGGATTTACTGCAATGGGCGATGCCGTAGCTGCTATGGGTCTAAAATATGATACAAACGAAGCTATACAATTCGTAGATGAAGTTATGCAAACTAAGCTACGAAGTGAATTTGACTCTAGTATTGATATGGCCATAACTCGTGGACAATTTGAAATATTTAATAGAAATATTGAGGAAAAATCTGATTTTGTACAAATGATGAAAGTCGATTTTCCTGACCAATATGATAGAATGATGAACAACGGACGTCGAAATATATCGATAAGTACAGTTGCTCCAACTGGGACTTTAAGTATGTTGGCACAAGTTTCTTCAGGAATCGAACCTGTCTTTTTACTTTCTTATAAGAGACGTCGTAAAGTAAATCCAAATGACGAAAATGTAAAAATTGATTTTACAGATGACATGGGCGATGCATTTGAAGAATTTACTGTTTTTCACACTAAACTAAAAGATTGGATGGAAATAACAGGTAAAACTGACATTACTCAAAGTCCGTATCATGGTGCAACAGCCCCTGAAATTAATTGGGAAAAACGAGTTGAATTACAATCTTTAGTTCAAAAATATACAACACACTCTATAAGTTCTACCATTAATCTTAAATCTGATGTACCTGTTGATTTAGTTGGTGATATTTATATTGAATCTTGGAAACAAGGTCTTAAAGGAATAACAGTATATCGAGATGGTTCTCGTAGTGGTATTTTAATTGCAGATGATGATAAGAACGAAGCAACCAAAGATAATTCAGAAACTTTCCGTGGTAAACGACCTGCTCGTTTGGATGCGGCTGTTGTGCGATTTTTTAATGCAACAGAGAAATGGCTTGCTGTAATAGGCTTGATGAATGGAAAACCTTATGAAATTTTTACTGGTAAGATGAAAGATGCTTTTGATTTACCTGATTGGGTCGAAAGTGGATGGGTTATTAAAAGCAGAGATGAAGATGGTACTTCACGTTATGATTTTCAATATGAAGATAACGATGGGTACAGAGTTACAATTGAAGGTCTCTCTCGTTCGTTTGATAAAGAGTTTTGGAATTACGCCAAATTAATTTCTGGTGTTTTACGTCATGGCATGCCTCTACAGTACGTGGTAGATCTGGTAAATAACTTAAATTTATTTGATGAGAATATCAATGCTTGGAAAAATGGTGTTGCTCGTACACTTAAACGATTTGTACCTGATGGAACAGAAGCAAAAGACACATTATGTCCCGAGTGCGGAGATCCAGACGGTCTTAAATATGAAGAAGGTTGTTTGAGTTGCAAAAGTTGTGGCCACTCAAAATGTGGATAAAAAATAATTTTAATAATATTTAATATATAAACCTTTCTATTTTTTAAACTATAGAAAGGTTTTTTTATCTACTTAATTTTGTTTATTTGCTTTCCAATAAAGCATTTATTTTAGCTAATGGCAATTTTTACATTTCTTAAAGAAGCGGGTTTTAAAGAGGTTTTTATCTTATTAAAACGTTTGTTGATTGTTTTTATCATCTATCAATTGACAAGAGTTGTATTCTATATTTATAACATTCACCATTTTTCAGATGTAAGTCTACAAGAACTATTGTATATGATGTGGGGTGGCTTACGTTTTGACTTAGTCGCAATAATTTATACAAACTTTTTGTTTATAATACTTTCGGTAATTCCATTAAAATTAAGATATAACATTGGATATCAGCGAGTTTTATTATTTCTTTTTGTAGTATTTAATGCTATTGGTTATGCTTTCAATATTCTTGATATTTTTTATTTTAATTTTATTTTGAAACGGAGTACCGTTGAGCTTTTTATGTTTGCTAGTGAACAAAATATTGGTTTATTATTATTCCAGTTTTTAAAAGATTTTTGGTTGGGTTTTATTTTATGGATTATAGTTGTTTATACAACATTCCGATACTTTAAAGTAATAAAAAGGGATAATTCAAATAAGACTAGACCTATTCCATTTTACATTATCAACAGTCTTGTATTTTTATTAGTAGCTTATTTTTCTATAATCGGTATTAGAGGTGGTTTTACTCGTACCACACGTCCAATTTCTTTAAATAATGCTGGAGCTTATACTAAAAAACCTTTTGAAATGGCTATTGTTCTAAATACACCATTTTCTATCATAAGAACTTTTAACAAGCAGTCATTTAAAATAAAAAAGTACTACTCTGAATCAGAATTATCAAAAATCTATACTCCGCTTAAACGATTTGAAACCGATAGTACTTTTACCAATCAAAATGTGGTTATTATTATTGTTGAAAGTCTTGCAAAAGAATATATTGGTAGTTTGAATAAAACTGCTATGAATGGTGAATATCAGGGCTATACACCATTTTTAGATTCTTTAATTACAAAAAGTCACTCCTATACTAACGCATTTTCTAATGGTCGAAAATCTATAGATGCTTTGCCTTCAGTAATTGCTTCAATTCCCTCTTTAGTTCAACCTTTTATTCTTTCTCCCTACTCCACAAATGAAATTAATGGATTAGGATCTATTCTTAAAGAAAAGGGCTATAAAACTGCTTTTTTTCATGGAGCTCCCAATGGATCTATGGGTTTTAATGCATTTATGAATATGGCAGGTCATGATGAATATTTTGGTTATGACGAATATAACAAACCTGATGATTTTGATGGTAATTGGGGTATTTGGGATGAAGAGTTTCTCTCTTTTACCGCTGATAAACTCAATAAATTTGAAGAACCTTTTTTAGCTAGTATTTTTACACTTTCATCACATCACCCGTTTAATATTCCTATAAAATATAAAGATAAATATAGTAAAGGTACCTTATCAATACATCAAGCAATTCAATATACAGACTATTCTTTAAAGAAATTCTTTGAAAAAGCATCTGAAATGCCTTGGTTTGAAAATACTATTTTTGTTATTACTGCTGATCATTGTAGTCAAACTATTTTACCTAGTTATCAAAGTAGTATTGGTTCATTTTCAATTCCAATCATATTCTTTCAACCAGATAAGCCAGAGAGGTCTAAAATGGACAATACGATAGCACAACATGCAGATATTTTACCAAAAATTCTCAAAGAATTAAACTATGAAGGGGATTTTATATCTTTTGGCTCAGACATCCATACTAATACTGAAGCTTTTGCCATAAATTATATCAATCAAACTTGGCAATATCTCGATGATGCGTATCTATTACAATTTAGAAATGAAAAAAGAATCGGACTTTATCTTTACAAGACAGATAAACTTCTAAATAATAATTTAGTTTCTAAAGAAAAAAAAATTGCGGATAAACTAGAAAGAAGGTTAAAAGCTTACATTCAACAATATTACAACCGATTGATTGAAAATAGAATGGTTATAGAATAATCTCTATATTAAAATACTAATAAACTAATCTTATCAAAATAAATAATATTAAATAAGTGTAAATTTATTGGTTTTATTTTTATATTTTTGTGCAAAATATTAAGCTATTGATATCCCCCCTTAAATAATTGTTTAGCATAAAGAAAAAGATTTTGAAATTAATAAAAGCATTGAACCCATTTTTTTGGGTATGAAACCTCTGGCAAACGCTTGTTTGTCGGGGGTTTCTCGTTTCTAGGCACCTAGGCAACAAACCAAATTGGTGATTTTGAAACTATTGATGTGAAAGAAGGTGTTTTCGCAATATTTGATAAAAACGAATTAAGCACTAATATTATGAGCTTAAAAGATAAGATTCCACAACTTTTGAGACTATTCCATAAAAATTGATTAACAGGAAAAACCCCCCTTATTTAAAAAGGTTTCTCCTTTTTAAATAAGGGGTTTTTCTTACTCAAAATAATACTATTATCCTTATATTTGTTTGATTATTAGTTTTAATAAAACAATTATTAATTAATATTTAAAATAGATTTATTATGAAAACAATTAAATTTTTAACGTACACAGTATTTGTATTATTCTTAAGTTTTGCTATATATTCTTGTGATGGAGATGATGGGGCAATGGGTCCTGCAGGTGTTGACGGTGTTGACGGTGTTGACGGAACTAATGGTAATGCTAATGTAATTTATTCTGATTGGCTCAATGCACCATGGAGTGCTCCCGCAACATCTGGATCCTTTATCCATGCTTCAACAGACTTCACACAAGATGTATTAGATAAAGCAGTTATAATGGCGTATATGGGGCATGTTTCAACTACCCTAATATATCCTTTACCATTTACAATAACAGGCACAAATACTATAACTTTTATGTTTTTACCTGATGTAGGTGTTATTAATTTTATGTATATGGCTTCAAATCTCTTTGACGGTTCAGGATTCAAATTTAGATATGTTATTATACCTCCAGCTGATTTAAGTAAAAGTTCTACTGACTCCAAACAATCTATATATAATGAATTGGAAGCAGCAAATGTAGATATTAACGACTATTATGATGTATGTGCCTATTATGACATTAATCCTGAGTAATGAATTATAGTATCAATACAATCTTAAAAGAGCAACTTAACAGTTGCTCTTTTTTATTTATTCACAGGCACAGGCGAAAGGCGTAAAGGAGGGACCTCGGTGCTCTGAGTCGGAATTTGGGGTTCAGTTCCGATAGTTATCGGGACGCCCTGAGGTTTAATACTATTTATTAGTACCCATATTGCCAAGAGAGGAAAAAGTTTAATTTGCAACATCACATAAAAACTTGATACGCATTAAACGGAGTTCTTCTTCTTCATAATCACCTTCAAATTCATCATAAGCTGCTTGAATTTTATCAGTTTCTGACTCTAAAAAATAGTCAAATACTTCCTCTTGCTGTTCTTCGTCAAGTAAGTCGTCAATAGCATAATTAATTTTCAGCTTTGTTCCCGAATAGATAATACGTTGCATTTCATTTATTAATTCTTCAAAGCTTAGACCTTTAGATTTTGCAATATCTTCTAGAGGTATTTTTCGATCCGTATTTTGAATAATAAATAATTTAAGAGCAGAATTAATTCCAGTACTTTTTACAACTAAATCATCTGGACGAAGTATGTCGTTTTCATCAACGTATCTACCAATTAGTTCGACAAATTCTTTACCATATTTTTTTGCTTTTCCTTCTCCTACTCCATACACTTTTGCTAATTCATCAATACTTATAGGATATTTTAATACCATATCTTCAATAGATGGTTCTTGAAATACTGCATAAGGTGGAACAGCGTGTTTTTTAGCTACTGATTTTTGTAAACCTTTAAGCATTTTGAGTAATCTCTCATCTGCTCCACTCCCGCTTCCACTAATATTTGTTACTATTGAACCATCATCTACTTCATTATAAACATGATCTTCTGTCATCATGAATGAATGGGGTGATTTGATGAATTCGAGACCTCTTTGTGTAAGTTTTAATACACCATACTGTTCAATTTCTTTTCGCAAATAGCCAGCTACTAACAATTGTCTTAATAAGGCCATCCAATATAAAGCAGGTTTTTCTTTTCCTTTGGCAAAAAAATCTTTTTGATCCGTTTTATGCGATTTCAACATCGCATTAGCATGACCTATAATTGTATTTACAACATTTTTTGATTTGTATTGTTGATTGGTTTCTCTAACAACTTCTATTACCAATTTTACCTCATCTTTAGCTTCGTGTTTTTGCTTTGGGTTCAGCGTATTATCATCCATATCTGCTCCCAACCCTTTTATTTCATCAAATTCTTCTCCAAAATAGTGTAACAAATATTTTCTTCGACTCATCGAAGTTTCAGCATATCCAATAACTTCTTGTAACAAAGCATGACCAATTTCTTGTTCAGCAACTGGTTTTCCTGCTAAAAATTTTTCTAATTTTTCTATATCGTCGTAAGAATAATAAGCTAAACAATAACCTTCTCCGCCATCTCTACCCGCTCTACCAGTTTCTTGATAATAACTCTCTAGACTTTTTGGAATATCATGATGTATAACAAAACGCACATCGGGTTTATCAATTCCCATCCCAAAAGCAATAGTAGCCACCACTACATCGATATCTTCCATTAAAAACATATCTTGGTGTCTTGCTCTAGTTTTAGCATCTAAACCAGCATGATATGGAACAGCTTTAATTTCATTAACTTGTAGTACTTGTGCAACTTCTTCTACTTTCTTTCTACTTAAACAATACACAATCCCAGATTTGTTAGGATATTTTTTAACAAATCGAATAATATCTTTTTGTACATCTTTTGTTTTTGGACGTACATCATAAAATAAATTTGGTCTATTAAATGATGCTTTATATGTATCAGCATCAACCATTCGAAGTGTTTTTAAGATGTCTTCTTGTACCTTTTCAGTTGCAGTAGCTGTTAAGCCAATAATTGGTACTTCATCAATTTCGTTTATAATATTACGTAAATTTCGGTATTCTGGTCTAAAATCGTGTCCCCATTCTGAAATACAATGTGCCTCATCTACGGCAACAAATGAAATTTTTTGTTTTCTTAAAAATCGAGTATAATCTTCTTTTGCTAAAGATTCTGGTGCAACATATAACAATTTAGTAATGCCATTTTCGATATCACTCATCACTTGTTGTACTTGTCCTTTGTTTAAGGATGAATTTAAAACATGGGCAACGCCATAGTGTTCCGAAACACCTCTAATTGCATCTACCTGATTTTTCATTAGAGCAATCAAAGGAGAAACAACAATAGCTGTACCTTCTTTAAGCAAAGCAGGTAACTGATAACAAAGTGACTTTCCGCCACCTGTAGGCATTATAACGAAGGTATTATGATTAGCCATGATGCTTTTAATAACCTCTTCTTGTAAGCCGATAAAGTTATCAAAACCAAAAAATTTCTTTAAAGCATCTTTTAAATTATACTCTATTGTCTGCATTGCTATAAAGTGTCAAATTTTTTAGATATTTTTGCATTAGAAGTAATTTGAATTTTAATCTATTTTTGACATATACGAATTTAACAAAAAAAATCCAATAATTCACTTTTTTAGGTTATTAGGTTTTTTTCATGAAAATAAGAGTATAAAATCAACAGAAAAAAAATGAACAAAGATTATAATATACTTAAAATTGCAAAACAAACACTTACTATAGAAAGTGAAGCAATAGCAAATTTAAAAAATTTACTCACTCCTGATTTTGAAAATGCCGTTAGAAGTATTATTTCGTCTAAAGGTAGAGTTATTGTAACGGGTATAGGCAAAAGTGCCAATATTGCCACAAAAATAGTTGCTACCTTTAATTCTACAGGTACACCAGCTATTTTTATGCATGCTGCAGATGCAATACACGGTGATTTAGGAAATATTCAAAAGGATGATACTGTTTTATGTATTTCCAAAAGTGGTACTACACCAGAAATTAAAGTTTTAATACCCTTAATTAAAAACTATGGCAATACAATTATTGCTATTTGCGGTAGTGTTGATTCATATTTAGAACAAAATACCGATTATTTCATCAATTCTTTTGTAAAAGAAGAGGCATGTCCCAATAATTTGGCTCCAACAACAAGCACAACTGCACAATTGGTCTTAGGAGATGCTTTAGCTGTAGCTCTTTTACAATTACGTGATTTTAGCAGAAGTGATTTCGCGAAATATCACCCAGGAGGTGCTTTGGGCAAGAAATTATACTTGCGTGTAGCTGATATTATGCAGAAAAATGATATACCTATTGTACAGCCTCATGCAAGTATCAAGGATGTCATCGTAGAAATTTCCTCAAAAAGATTGGGAACGACAGCAGTTGTAGATGGTAAAACAATTATTGGAATCATTACAGATGGAGATTTACGTCGTATGTTAGAAACAAATCACAGTATTGAGGATTTATCAGCTAAAGACATCATGAGTAAAAACCCGAAAACTATTGTTGAAGATGCACTAGCAATAGATGCACTTCACAGCATGGAGAATAATAATATTACCCAATTATTAGTAGTTGTCAAAAATAAATATGTAGGCGTAATTCACTTACATGATATATTAAAAGAAGGAATTATCTAAATAATTAACAGTAGTTTTATTTAAAAAGTATAATTATAAGTTCTAATGAGTAAACAAAGAAAAGACATGTCATTCTTAGATCACCTAGAGATATTAAGGTGGCATTTAATAAGATCGTCAG